>JADFHV010000200.1 GCA_022566975.1 Chloroflexota bacterium | reverse complement strand
GCACCCGGACGGTCATCCTGTTTCCCTGGACATCGACTTCGAGGACATACTCGTCCGCGGCGGGGATTAGCAGCTCGCCGCTGGAGCCCCCGCCGACGACGTAGACGTCACTGTCGCCGGCGGGGAGGATACGCGTGACCTTCCCCAGGTGCTCCCCGTCCTCGCTCCACACGTCCATGTCGATGATATGGAAGTGGTAGTAGGAGCCCGGCGGCAGGGTCTGGAGATCGTCTTCCGGGACCGTCAGGATCTGCCCGCGGAGTCCCTCCGCATCGGTACGGTCGGCCACGACATCAAGCTTGACGATGACCGTCTTCTTGGACTTGCGCGACCTTTCGATGCGAGCGGGCCGGCCGCTCAGATAGACGGCGCTGCCCTGGGAGAACCGGTCGGAGACGTCGGTAGTCGGCTCTATCTTCAGATCGCCTCGTATCCCCCAGGGACCTATCACGCGCCCCACGATGACGTGGTTCGCCAGGGGTTCGGACTCGCGGCGGGATGAGGGAGTTCGGCTTGTCACAGCGACAGGCGCGTAGGGTCGGAGAAAGCGGCTCGCCGGCTAGTGGGGCCGGCCCGTCATACTATCTCGAGGGTGGCCCTGGCACCCTGCTTGACCGCGGCCACACGAAGCAGGACTCGCATCGACTGGGCGACCCGGCCCTGCCTGCCGATTACCTTACCCTTGTCGTCGGGCGCTACCTCTAGTCTGAGTATCACCCGCCCATCAGCCTCCTCTTCCTCAGTCACCTTCACGTCCTCTGGGTGGGAGGCAATAGACTTGGCTATGTACTCGACTAGCTCTTTCATTTGTCGTCAGCACTCTCCGGTGTCTCAAGCTTGTCTAGCATCCGCTGGACCGCCTCCGAGGGCTGGGCCCCCTGGCTGATCCACTTCAAGGCCTTCTCGCGGTCCAACACAACAGTGGGGGGATCGGTCCGCGGGTTGTAGTGTCCCAGATGGTCCACAAATGCCCCGTCGCGGGCCGCTCTCGAGTCGGCCACAACGATCCTGAAACTCGGCTGGTTCTTCGCTCCCACCCGTCGTAGACGTATCCTTAGCATCTTACCTTCTCTCAGCTTGCCTCAAAAAGGCCCGCGGAATTCTAGACCGGGGTCAGGTACCGTCAATTGGCCGATCTTGGGAGCATTCGGGCCGCGGCACCTATGGGACGGCCGGCCGGGGCCACTACTGGGTACTCTTGGCTCGGTGCAGCATCTTCATGATGCGCGATTTTCGCCGCGAGGCGTTGTTCCGGTGCAGCACACCCTTCTGGGCGGCCTTGTCCAACGACACCACCGCCTCAGCCACTGCCTGCTCCGCACCCGCGAGGTCGTTGGTAACGATGAGCCGGCGGGCCCTGGTTACGAACGTCTTGGCCCTCGTTCGCAGAGGGGCGTTCCTCACGCGACGCCTTTCCGATACTCGTGCCGATTTCGCGCTGGGCAATCTCGATAACCTCCGCTGGCTATAGGTCCCTAGGACTCTGTCCTGGAGACGCTGATCACGCCTTTCAGTCCCTCCAGCCGGGAGTTTAGGCGGTAAAGCTGGTCGATGCCGTCAATGTAGACCGTCAGCGAGATCAGACTTATGTCATCGTACTCCTCGGACACGCAGGACGCTATGTTAACACGCTCCTCGGATACAAGGGAGGTTACGTCCCTCAGCAGGCCAACACGGTCCCAGGCCTCCACCTGTATGCGCACCGGGTAGAGCGTCTGCGTCTTCCCCCACGCAACGTCGATAAGCCGGTCCGCATCGGTCTCGTTCAGAATCTCCTGACACGTCTTGCGGTGTACCGTAACGGTACTGTCCCGGGTGACGACGCCGATTATCTGGTCTCCCTGAATAGGGCTGCAGCAGGGCGCCATCCTGGTCGGCAGGTCGCCCACACCCAGCACGTGGGTCCCAGAGGCCGGGCCCGTCGCAGGCAGACTGGTCTTTGCCTCCTCCTGAGGTGTGACCGCATGCGATGAGAGCCTGTGTACCACCTGTGAGACGGTTATCGTGCCGTTCCCAAGGGCCGTGAAGAACTTCGCGGTCGTATCGAAGCTCATCAGCGTGGCCACCTCCAGGTCGTTGATGGCCATGTTCAGTCGCCTTATCTCCTTCTGGAACAGTTCGGCGCCTCGTTGCAGGTTAATCCGCCGCTCCTGGCGGTTAAACCACTGGCGGACCTTTGCCCTGGCCGACGTGGTCTTGAGGTGCCCGCTCTCACGGTTGAGCCAGTCCAGGCTCGGCCCGCGCACCGTCTTGCTGGTCAGAATCTGCACCGTGTCGCCGTGCTGGAGCTGAGAGTGCAGGGGCACGAGCTTGTCATTGACCTTGGCGCCTATGCAACGATGGCCGATATCGGTGTGGATTCGATAGGCGAAGTCGAGAGGCGTGGCTCCCGCCGGCAGCTCCTTGAGCTCCCCCTTGGGGGTGTAGACGAAAACCTGGTTCTTGAAGACGTCCGTCTTGAAAGACTCTACGAACTCCTCCGCGCCGCCCACGTCCCGCTGCCAGTCCAGCAGCTGGCGCAGCCAGGTCATCTTGGCATCGAAGCGGACGTCCGGGCCACCTCCCTCCTTGTACAACCAATGAGCGGCGATGCCATATTCCGCAAGGCGGTGCATCTCGTGCGTCCTTACCTGGACCTCCACTGGAAAGGCCTCTTCGCACCGCACCGTGGTGTGGAGCGACTGGTAGAGGTTGTCTTTGGGGTTGGCTATGTAGTCGTCGAACTGTCCTGGGATAGGGTGCCATCTGGCGTGGACGACCCCCAGCGCCGCGTAGCACCCCTGCGCCTCATCAACCAGCACCCGCAGGGCGAACAGATCGTATATCTCTCCTACCTCTTTGTTCTGAGCGGAGTAGCTGTCGATCTTCTTGTGGATGCTGTAGATGTGCTTCGGCCTTCCCGTGACCTCGGCGCTTATCCCGGCGGCGTCCAACTCCCCCTGGAGAATCTCCCGTACCCGCTCGACGTACTCCTCGCGCTCGCTCCGCTTGCTGCTGAGTAGCCCCGATATCTGACGATACGAGTCTGGGTCGAGGTGCTGGAGCGCCAGGTCCTCGAGCCGCCATTTCATCTCCCAGATACCCAGCCGGTGGGCGATGGGCGCGTATATCTCCAGAGTCTCCTTGGCGATAACCGTCCGCCGGTGCGGCGGCAGAGGGGCCAGGGTCCGCATGTTGTGCAGCCGGTCGGCCAGCTTTATCAGGACGACCCTGACGTCCTCGGCCATTGACAACAGCACCTTCCGGAGGCTCTCAGCCCGCGCCACGTCCTCTTCGGTGCTCAGTCCCTCGCCGCTCAGGCGCTCCTCGGGCATCAGCTGCGTTCTGGTCAGCTTGGTGACGCCCTCGACCAGCCTCGCCACGTCCTCCCCGAACCGTTCCTCCAGCTCCTCCCTGGCCACGTCGCAGTCCTCCATCACGTCGTGAAGAAGAGCCGCGGCCAGCGCGTTGGCGTCCAGACGCATGTCAGCGAGGACCTGGGCCGTCTGGAGCGGGTGCTCGATAAATGGCTCCCCCGACAGCCTGAACTGACCGTCGTGGGCGTCGTATGCGAAGCGATAGGCGTCGGTTATGACGCCTATCGTCTCTTCCGGCAGGTACTTTTTGGCTTTGGCGAGTAGGGATTCCACGGCTGCGTCTCGGCGCCCACGGGTAGCGGTTCTATTACCAGTATAACCAACGGGCCTATCACCCGCAATTTCACGACATACGTCCCGACCGGAGGGCGCAGAGACCGTTTACAGGTGCTCCCGCCTGCGGTATTCTTGTTAGGCGACCGGACTTGGAGCGGCATGCCGATGCGCTCCACGACTTGCTGGGCGCCCGATTTCGTCACATGGAGCGGAGATTGTCCTTTCAGCTACCACGAGGGACCTCGGACATCCTGCCCGACGAGCAGAGGTACTGGAGATACTTCCATGCCGCCGCCGAGCAGACCGCCGATAGGTTCGGCTATAGGCGCATCGACACGCCCGTCTTCGAGGATTCTGGCCTTTTCGTCCGGGGCATCGGCGAGGTGACCGACATCGTCGAAAAGGAGACCTACACCTTCGAGGACAGAGGCGGCGATCTGCTGACGCTGCGGCCCGAGGGAACGGCCCCCGTGTGCCGGGCGTACCTCGAGCACGGCATGCACAATCTCCCCCAGCCCGTCCGCCTGTACTACCTCTGCCCGCTGTTTCGCTACGAGCGTCCCCAGGCGGGCAGGTACCGCCAGCACCACCAGTTCGGCATAGAGGTCATCGGCGACGGCGACCCCGCCGTGGACGCCGAGGTCATCGAGCTTGGCTGGCGCTTCATCGCCGACCTGGGCCTCACGGGCATGACGCTGCTGGTGAACAGCATCGGCGACCAGGTGTGCCGCCCCGCCTACCTGGAGGCCCTGCGGAGCTACTACCGGCCCCACGTCGAGGCCAAGCTCGTCTGCCCCGACTGCCAGATGCGCTTCGACCGCAACATCCTGCGCATGCTGGACTGCAAGCGCGGCGACTTCTCGTGCCAGGCCCTGATGCCCGACGCGCCCCACACCACCGACCACCTCTGCGGGGACTGCTCCGCCCACTGGGAGACCCTGCAGAAGCACCTGGCGACCCTGGCAATCCCCTTCCAGGTCCGGGGGGCCTTCTGGGAGCGTGTGGCTCGAGTCCCCCAGTCGACCAGACGGTGCGGAGTCTCGACCACCGCGTAGCCAAAGCCGCGGCTGCGCGGCGCCACGGCCAAGATTCGGTGTGGTGGTGTATTCAT
>JADFHV010000199.1 GCA_022566975.1 Chloroflexota bacterium | reverse complement strand
GACGACCTCGGTTCGCTCGGGCAGTCCTCCGTCCAGGCCGGCGCGCACCAGGGCGTCGAGACATGTGAGGAAGGCGGCCAGAGTCTTGCCCGAGCCCGTGGGCGCGGCAATGAGGGTGTGTCTTCCCTGGGCGATGGCCGGCCAGCCCAGCGCCTGTGCCTCTGTCGGCCCGTCGAAACGGTTACGGAACCAGGTCTCGACCAGCGGGTGAAACTTCAGGTGGGTCATGGGTATGTCAAGTATACAGTCCGGCGGGCTCGGTCGTAAGCGCTGGTCGATGGCGGGAGTTTGAGTATACTATTGGACAAGAATACCTCGAATCAGCGCTGTGCAGACGCGCACGGCCGTGCGCGTCTATAGGCCTATAATGGCGCTGCGTGCGCCAGGTGAGCCAGAGCTATGTACTGGATCGGCACTTCCGGCTACAGCTATCCCGAGTGGAAGGGCAGTTTCTACCCCGAAGACCTGTCTACGGGCAAGATGCTCGGCTACTACTCGGACAGGTTTTCGACGGTGGAGATCAACAACACCTTCTACCGGATGCCCAGCGAGAAGGTCCTGTCGGGCTGGGCCGAGGGGACGCCTGAAGGCTTCGCCTTCACACTGAAGGCGCCGCGCCGGATTACCCACGATGCGCGGCTTCGCGACTGCGAGAACAACGTCACGACCTTCTGCGAGCGCTCCCAGAAGCTCGGACCCAAGCTGGGCGTCCTGCTCTTCCAGACGCCCCCGTGGCTGCGAAAGAACCTGGAGGTCTTCGACACCTTCGCGGAGTGGTTGCCCGCCGGGACGCGCGCGGCGTTCGAGTTCAGGCACGAGTCCTGGTTCTCCGACGACGTCTACGAGCGGCTCCGTGCCCGGAACCTGGCGTTCTGTGTGTCCGACAACGAGAAGCTGTCGACCCCCATGGTCAGCACGGCGGACTACGGGTATTTCCGTCTCCGCGACGAGGGGTACGGGCGTGCCGACATCAAAAAGTGGGCGGGGACCATCGCCGACGAAGCCTCGGACTGGGACGACGTGTTCGTCTATTTCAAGCACGAGAAGGCAGGCAAGGGTACCGAGTTCGCAAAGATGCTCCGAGAGGACCTGGGAGCCGGGTAAGACGCCGCTGGAAGGCCGTTGATATGAGGATTACGCAATCACATAGGTCCACCGAGCGCAGGGCATGTCATTCTGAGTCGGAGGCGAAGAATCTAGGGCCGCTCGTTACGGAATCGGATGTCGTGTAAACCTCGGACCGCCCTAGACCCTTCACGGAGTTTATCCTGAGCAGAGCCGAAGGGTTCAGGGTGACATGAAGGGTTCAGGGTGACACAGGGGCCCGTGAGGGTGACACGAAGAGGCCCGCTGGGGAAGCCCCCCTCATCGACCACGTCCCTATGCTGGAAACCTACGAAAAGAAACGCGATTTCACGCGCACTCGCGAGCCCGCCTCCGGCGAGTCTGGAGAGGGCAACCTGCGGTTCGTCGTGCAGAAGCACGACGCCCGACGTCTGCACTACGACGTCCGCCTGGAGATCGACGGCGTCCTCAAGTCCTGGCCTGTCCCAAAGGGGCCCTCGCTGGACCCCAACGAGAAGCGTCTGGCGGTCATGGTGGAGGACCACCCGCTGGACTACGGGACCTACGAAGGCGTGATCGCCGACGGCAACTACGGGGCGGGCGAGGTCATTGTCTGGGACGCCGGAGCCTACTCGCCGGATGAGGATGGCGAGCTCTCCTTCGGCGATCGGGACGAGGCGAACGAGCGAATGCGGTCGGGCCTGGAGGCCGGCAAGCTCTCTTTCACCCTCCGCGGCCGCAAGCTACGAGGGTCGTGGACGCTCGTTAAGACGACGCGGGGTCCCAAAGACTGGCTCCTCATCAAGCACCGTGACGAGCACGCGGACCCCGACCGCGACGTGCTCGAAGACGACCGGTCCGTCCAGTCGGGGCTGACCGTGGAAGAGCTGAAGGCCGGGCGTATGCCAGACCCGTCGGGGTGGTCCGGCCATAGCGCCGTGGTGCCAGACGGGGTAAGAGAGCTGGCACAGAAAACGGCCTTCCCTTCGAAGATGAAGCCGATGCTGGCGCGGTTGGTGGACCAGCCATTCTCCAACAGGGACTGGCTGTTCGAGCCGAAGCTGGACGGCCACCGCACCCTGGCCTTCGTTAGAAGAGGCAGCGTATCGCTGCGCAGCCGGACCGGCATCGATGTTACGGACCGTTTTCCTGGGGTCGCGGCCGAGCTGGGGAGCCAGCCGGAAGATGAGCTGGTGCTGGACGGGGAGATGGTGGCGCTCAACGAGGCTGGGCTGCCAGACTTCGGGCTCCTCCAGGCCAGCGCCGGGCTCACGAAGTGGGGCGGTGGCGTCCCGTCGGACATCGAGGTCAAGACCAGGTACTACCCCTTCGACCTCCTCTACCTGAACGGCACGAGGCTGCACAGGGTGCCCCTGTTGGAGAGGAAGCGGCTGCTGGCGAGGGTACTTGTGCCGGGCGAGTCCGTCCAGCCGGTCGAGTACGTGGAGGGAGATGGGGAGGGGTTTTTCAAGGCGGCCGTCGAGCTGGGTCTGGAGGGGATGGTGGCCAAGCGCCGGAGCAGTCTCTACGAGCCCGGCGCCCGCAGCGACTCGTGGCTCAAGGTGAAGGCGACCCTGTCGCAGGAGTTCGTCGTGGGTGGCTATACGACCGGGTCGGGAGCCCGCTCGGACACCTTCGGCGCGCTGCTCCTGGGCTACCAAGACGATGGAGAGCTAAGGTATGCGGGACGGGTCGGCAGCGGCTTCGACAACGCTACGCTTGGGAAGCTTAGTGAGGCACTGGACAGAAAAAGCATCGAGGACTCGCCGTTCGCACCGGACCGCGAGCTGGACAAGCTGGAGGCCCATTGGGTGCGCCCGGAGATGGTGGCGCGGGTGAAATTCTCCCAGTGGACGGACGACGCGCGGCTGCGCGCTCCGGTATTCGAGGGCCTTGCTCTCGACGTGGCGGCGAAGGCGGTGGTGCGCGAGAGCTCGGACTCTGCGCCGGAGTCGGAGCGCGTGGAGGGCGACGTCGACGTCGAGGAGGTGCTGGACCAGCTCTCGGACGCCGAGGACAAGCTGCTATTGCATGTAGGCGGCTACGAGATCGGCCTTACGAACCTGGGCAAGGCGCTCTGGCCGGCCGTGGATGGCGGCAGGCCGGTCACGAAGGGCGACATGGTCCGGTACTACGCCCGGATGGGGCCTATATTGCTGCCGCACCTGCGCGATAGGCCCTTCACTCTCACGCGCTATCCGAACGGCATCGACGGCAAGAGCTTTTACCAGAAGCACTGGGAGCACGACCTGCCGGAGTTCGTCGAGACCGTCCGGCTGTACTCGTCCAGTAACGAGGGCGACCAGGAGTATCTGCTGTGCAACAACCTGGCGACGCTCCTCTGGCTGGCGCAGCTTGCCGACATCGAGCTGCATCCGTGGATGTCTCGCACGGTCCGGCAGCCCGACGCCCTGGACCTGACTACCGATTTCACGGGCTCGAAGGACAAGATAGAGGGCAGCACGCTGAACTACCCGGACTTCATCGTGTTCGACCTCGACCCGTACATCTACTCCGGGAAGGAGAAGGCCGGGGACGAGCCGGAGCTGAACCGAAAGGCGTTCCGCAAGACATGCGAGGTGGCGCTGGACCTGAAGGACATCCTCGACCAGCTCTCGCTGTCCTCTTTCGTCAAGACGTCAGGGAAGACGGGGCTCCACATCTACGTTCCGGTCCTGCGGCAATACAGCTACAAGGTCACGCGGAAGACGTGCGAGCTGGTGGGCCAGTTCCTGATGCGGGGGCGGCCGAAGGACGTGACGATGGAGTGGACGGTGAGCAAGCGGTCCGGGAAGATCTTCCTGGACCACAACCAGAACGTCCGGGGCAAGAACATGGCGCCCATCTACTCTCTGCGGCCCCTGGTGGGCGCTCCGGTCTCGACGCCCTTGCGCTGGGACGAGCTGGGTGAGGTCTACCCGACTCAGTTCACCATCGATACGGCGCCCGAGCGCGTGGACGAGCTGGGCGACCTGTGGGCCGGGGTGCTCGAGGCCAAGCACGACCTGCGGCGCCTGCTGGAGGCTGACGAGTAGTGAACATGTTGACATAACCCGAACACCTGTGCTAATATGCCACCAGGGGACAGACCTACCGGACTGTCCCTTCTTTTTTGCTGGCGTAAACCCCGGACTTCAGTCCGGGGGACTGCAACCAAGAAAGAGTACAAAATGGTACAAAACGGTACAGAAAAAACAACCTCCCCCACAAGGCGACAGCGCAACGATCTACCGTACCTCGTCGCGTCTACCACCCTCTCCGATGGTTCCCGCCTTGCCGACATCGGCCGTACAATCCTGTACCACTGGCTCTACGAGCCCGACCTCGTACAACAGGTCGACCCAAACACCGAGCCCACCATCAGTAACGTGGTCTGGTCCCTTCGATGTCATTCCGAGGAGCCCTGAGCAGCGCACCACTTGGAGACAGCTTCGGGGCGACGAGGAACCTGGGGAGGCGGGGCGACCCTAGCGCCAAGTCCGATATCCCCGCTACCCCGGATTCTTCGTCGGGGACTCCTCAGAATGACAAGTGGCGACGGTAGACCGCTGTCATTCCGAGGAGCCCACCGGACTGACGAGCGGGGAACACGTCGGGGACTCCTCAGAATGACAAGTGGCGACGGTAGACCGATGTCATTCCGAGGAGCCCTGAGCAGCGCACCACTTGGAGACAGCTTCG
>JADFHV010000198.1 GCA_022566975.1 Chloroflexota bacterium | reverse complement strand
AGCCCGTTGTCATTCCGAGGAGCCCTGCCGGACTGACGAGCGGGAAACAGGTCCGGGGCGACGAGGAATCCGGAGTGGGGGGCGACGCTAGCGCCGGGTCCGATATGCCCGCTGTGCCGGATTCCACGTCGTCCCGACATGTCGGGACTCGGAATGACAGTTTGGACCCTTTGAAGGGTCCTAAATCCGAGTAAGGGGCGGGTTTCAAACCCGCCCCTACGGAGACGGTAGACAGGTGGCGGTGGGTAGGGCCGGACGCACCGCACCGGTTGTCATGGCATCTAAGCGGATATGAATGGGCTACCGGCTTTTCCAGCGGTGCGACGGCGCTCCGGCCCATCCATGCGCCTCTATGGGGCGCTGGGCTTGCTGGTGTTGGTGGTTGGCGTCGCCTGCTCCAAAGTCGCCGAGACGCCCGCGGATGGCCCGGCGTCTCAGCAGTGGTCATTGGTGCCATCGTCTCCAACGGAGCCCCCGGCTGTCGGCCCCCTCACCCTCTCGGAATCCGGGGCGGCGGAGCCGGCGTCGGGTCTACCGGCCCCTGTGCCGTTTGTTCTGGATACGCCTGATGCCCCGACCACTACGTCGCTCCTTGCGGAGCTAAACCCCCGCGGGCCGAAGTCCATCAGCCAGTCTGAGTTTTACCAGATCTTCCCTCGAGACTGGATCGCGCCCATCTACTCCCCGCAGATCGCGAGGGCGTCAGAGGTAGAGCTCAGGACAGGCGAGCTGGTGATGGGCGTTACCGTAAACGGCGAGTCCCGGGCCTATCCACTGGAGTCCCTGCGCGGCCGGGAGATGGTGAACGACGAGCTCGGCGGCGTACCCATCCTCGTCACCTTTTGACCGATCTGCTTCACCGGTCTCGTGCATGACCGGAGGGTGGACGGGCTGGTCCTGACATTTGGAAACAATGGGGCCCTTTTCATGAAGGCCATGACGTGGTGGGACCATGGGACGGGGAGCATCTGGTCGCAGCCCTGGGGCACTGCAATAGCGGGCGACCGGCTCGGTACATCCCTGCTTCTTATACCGGCGACGACCGTCCCGTGGGAGACCTGGGTCGCCGACCATCCGGATACCACCGTCCTGGCCGATCTGCTGAGAGGTCGCCGTCATGAGATAACGCTGGCCCGGAGCATGCTGGTCGTCGGCGTGGCGCTGGGGGAGGATGCCAGCGCCTATCCCTTCGACGTCGCCGACGCCGAGCGGGTGCTCAACGACCGTATCGGCGAGTTCCCGATAGCGGTCTTTTCCGACGCCGAGAGCCTGGACATCCGTGTCTATCTCCGACGTCCCATCCTGGACGCGGCAGGCGACGCTGTGCCTGCGGAGATAGAGTTCGTGCTCGATGACGACGGACGTATCGTCGACTCCGAGACGGGCAGCGTGTGGGACATCGCCAGGGGAGTTGCCATACGGGGGCCGCTGAGAGGCGCAGTCCTGCAACAGGTCCCGTACGTCACGGCCTTTCCCTGGGCCTGGCGGGACTTCTTTCCCCATTCGACCTTCTACGGCGACGAGGGGTAGGGGGCACAATGCTCGGTCTCCGGCCTGGCGTTACCCTCCGGAATGTCCGTGCGCCGGCGGCCGTGGCGACGCTGGCGCTCCTGGTCGGGACCGCGTGCTCGTCCTTGCCGCAGACACCCCCGGAGCCGACGCCCGCTCCGGAGGCCGTTTCCGCCACCCTCCGGGGTCTGAACCCGAGCGGAGTCAAGCTGGCGGACTTCGCTCCCGGATACTTCGATAGCGCGTCTTCCCGCGACGCGATCCGGCCCATCTACGACCCCGTTATCGCCCGGGGCAGCGACGCCAAGCTCGACCGGGACGACCTCGTGATCGGTGTGAGCCTGGGCGGCGAGTCTCGGGCCTACCCCATCGTCACCCTTCGCACGCGGGAGATGGTCAACGATGAGCTGGCGGGAGTGCCTATCCTGGTCACCTGGTGACCGGTCTGCTACACCGGTCTCGTGCACGACCGGAGGCTGGACGGCGAGACGCTGACATTCGGCAACCAGGGCAGGCTGTGGATGAAGGCCATGACGTGGTGGGACCATGGGACGGAGAGCATCTGGTCGCAGCCCTGGGGCACCGCCATCGCCGGCCCGCTCGAGGGCACTGCCCTTACCCTGATACCAGCGTCCATCGTGCCCTGGTCCACGTGGATCAACGAACACCCGGAGACCACTGTGGTCGCCAACGACCTCGACATGCCGCGGCTGGACATCCTGTCGGGCATCGAATACTTCGAGGGCGTGGCCCCGCGCGACTCGAGCCAGCGGGACGACTTCGTCATCGGCGTGGCCCTGGGGGAGTCGGCGGCGGCCTACCGCTTCACCTTGGCCTCCGAGCTGCGCGTCATCAACGACCGCGTCGGCGAGCACCCGGTGGCCGTCTTCGTCGACCCGGACACCCGCTCCATCCACGTCTTCCTCCGTACCGTCCACGGCAGGGACCTGGACTCGGACGAGGTGGTCTTCGAGCTGGACCAAGATGGACGCCTCCTCGACGTGGAGACCGGAAGCGTCTGGAACGCGGCAACCGGCGAGGCCATCGACGGCCCCTTGAGCGGAGCGATCTTGCAGCCCGTCCCCTGGACCACCTCATTCGTCTGGGCCTGGCGCGACTTCTTCCCCCACACCCGTTTCTACGGCCAGTAGGCCGCTCCCGCGCCTGTGATTGACAGCCCTGTGGCGCCGGTATAGATTCTCACCGCGCGCCAGCCCGCGATCAAGTAGAGGGGTGAGCTATGCCGGACCGCAGCATACCGACCAAGGCCGAGGTAGATTCCTATCTGAGAGATAGGCGCAACTGGGGCAGGTGGGGAGACAAGGGCTCGGCCGGGGCCATGAACCTGATAACGGCCGAGAAGCGGCTCAAGGCTGCGGCCCTGGTCAAGACGGGCCGCACCGTCTCTCTCAGCCGGCCGTTCCCCGTTACCCCGACGGCCGAGAACCCGCGGCCCGCGCTGCACTACATGTCCACCATCGAGCGGGAGCCCAACGGCGGCGGCGCGGTGGACTTCATCGGAGTCCACTATCACGGTCTGGCTACCACCCACATCGACGCCCTGTGCCATACGTGGGACGAGGCGGGGATGTGGGACGGCCGCGACCCCTCGGAGGAGATCACCTTCGAGGGCGCTCGATACGGGTCGGTGGACGCCTGGAGCGACGGCATCCTGACCAGAGGCGTCCTCCTGGACGTGCCCAGGCACCGTGGGCGGCCCTACGTGACCGTGGACGCGCCGGTCCATGGCTGGGAGCTGGAGGACATCGCCGCCGCCCAGGGCCTGACCCTGGAGCCCGGCGACGCCGTCGTGGTCTACTCAGGACGGGAGGCGTACGCCCGCGACCACGGCGGCACCTGGGGAGACAGGGCCGAGCGTCCGGGCCTGCACGCCTCCTGTCTGCCATTCCTCCGCGACAACGACGTCTCGGTCCTCGGCTGGGACATGATGGACCTGCGCCCCAGCGGGTACGACGTGCCGTGGACGGTCCACGGGGCCATCTTCGCCTACGGCGTCGCCCTGCTCGACAACTCTTTGCTGGAGCCCCTGGCCGAGGCGTGCGCCCAGGAGGGTAGGTACGAGTTCATGCTGACCATAAACCCGTTGAGGATCATCGGCGGCACCGGCTCGCCGGTGAACCCCATCGCCGTCTTCTAGTCTTCCGTCACGTATGATTCGTTCATTGTCATTCTGAACGCTAGTGAAGAATCTGGAGGGGTTGGGGCGTTGCACGACCTAGCCCGAATACGCCCCGCTCCAGATTCTTCGTCGCTCCGCTCCTCAGAATGACAGCGTCGGCCGATCGCTAGGAACCTTCATGACGGGTGTGACAAGGCACGAGCAGGCGATTTATGGCATCGGCGTAGGGGCGGTCTGCGAACCGCCCTCCATGGGATGTCGAGGCATCCCGATACAGCCGGCTTAGTCCACGAAGGTCCGCTCGATGGTGGCCGTGGGGAATATCGCCATCAGCCGGGCGGGCGCGCTGGAGCGGTTCACGAAGCCGTGCTTTACCCCGATCGGCGCCAGAACCGTGTCGCCGGCCGTCACCTTGACCACCTCGTCCCCCAGGATGGCGTCCAGCTCTCCCTCCAGGATTACCATCGCCTCCTCGGTCGGGTGGATGTGGGTCCGCACCTTTCCCTCCGGCGCAAGCGTCAGGTCGCCAACGCTGAGGGATTTGGCCCCCCGTTCGCCGTCAACCAGTGTCCATCTGTCGACTCCCGGCCCGAGGTTCTCGCGGTCGGTGTCGGTCCTTTTGAGAATGGGCATCGTGCCTCCTTCCGCGGGTATTCTAGATGAGTTCTGGCTCTGCTGACAACCTGACACCAGAATGTTGTTGTCCCACCCACCCGCCCTGAATTTGAGCCTGGGGGGCACCCCTTCGGCGATGCTCAGGGCAGGCCCCCAGACCCCCGCGCCAGTCCCGACTTGTCGGGACTTGCGAATCCTCCGACTGCGACGATGTAAACGGAGCCATGAATCCTCTAGATTCGCAAGTAGTCCCCGCGGTCGGGCCACCCACGGCGCCGCCCTGTGCTAAAATCTGGCCCCCAGGGAACCAAATATCGGAGGCAGAGACCGATGGTAGCCTACGAAGCGATGCTTGCGGAGACCGTGCACTTCGAGGGCCACGACGGCGACGACGTCTCCGGATACCTGGCCCGCCCGTTGGGAGCGGGCCCGTATCCGGGCGTGATCGTCATTCACGAGGTGTTCGGCCTGGTAACGCATATCAAGGAG
>JADFHV010000197.1:3354-4806 GCA_022566975.1 Chloroflexota bacterium | reverse complement strand
ATCACTCCGGAGGAAGGAGCAACGTCGGCGGGATCGGGCGTGTTGTTCCTCACGCCAAACTGCATGCCTCCATAATCGCCGAGTCCACCAACGGAGATCCTGATCTGCGTCGGATCAAAGTGGTCGGGGACGATGGAGAGGTGCCCGTACCAGTAGTAAGGAATCTCCAAGGGGCCGGAGGCGCCGTAATCAACGGTCTTGTCCAGGAACCAGTTCCCAACCAGCCGCCCATCGATGTCATAGTCGATCCTGCCGCCCCTGGGCTCCGCCGTCCTGAGGTTCTTCTCCAGAAGCTGGGCCCTCAGCGGCTCCACGAAGTAATCGAAGATGTCCACCGTGTGGATCTTCCAGGCCTCGCCATCGTACCGAGATGGGACTGCAAAGCCACTGAGGATCACGGCGATGTCGTGGACGCTGAAGTCGATGCCAAAGGGGCGGACCTTCCCTATGACCTGTCCGGCCTCCACGGGTATCGCACCGGAAAACCGATAGCGCTGCACCCCTTCCTGATAGCCACCCGCCATGGCGAGAATCTCGGGGGCGATGGCGCTCAGATGGATATAGATCGTGGAGACCGTGCACGAGTGCCAGATGATCATATGCCAGTCTCCCAGCAGGCCCGACGGGTCCTGGGGGTCGGGCATCAGGTTGCCGGGCATCGTATCAAGCGAGACTACGAGGCCGGCAGCCGGGGCCATGACATCATACGGCGGAGGGAATGTGGTCGGCTGGTCGTGGGAGAAGTAGGTGTGGTCCGTAGGCGTCACGTGCGAGCTTGCCATCTGCCCCAAGGGGGTGATGTTTACAATCACGTCCGGGTCTATGGGCGACGCCGTGAACGTGACATCGGTGCCTGAGCATTCAGATGGGCCGGTCCAGGTATGTTCGGAGTCAACCACTTCAAAACGGTGTGTCGCGGACGCGCATTGGCCTCGATTGCAGGCCTCCAGAGTGATGGCGACCCCGCCGAGCGTGGAGAATCGGGTCCGGAATCTGCTGTCCACGCCGTCGGAGGGAGAGCCATCCGTAGCCGTCCATAACAGGCTCTGAATGTCGCCCTGGAAGCTGAAGCCGCACTCCGCTGGATAGTCGAGGGGTATGCGAGCAAAGGGGCACTCGAGCTCGATGGTCGGCGCCGGACCATCGGTGGGTTGGGCCGTTGCGGTATTGGCGGGCAGCGGCTCGGGGGTCGGCTCCGGCGTTGCGGTTGCAGCGTGTTTCGAGGTCGCCGTCGCCGTTGGCTCCGCCGTGGCTATGGGCACGGGTGTTAGTGAGGGGGCGTGGACGGCCGTTGCGGTTGGCTGGCGGCGGCTTGCCGTTGGCTGTGAGTGGTGAATTTCTTGGTGGCGTGGGCGCGAGCGGCGGGACAGAAGACGAAGATATTGAATGCGCCCGTGCGGCGCTTGACGCAATCGGAGCGGAGTAGGGGCAGCGTGCTGCGGGCAGCGTGCT
>JADFHV010000197.1:0-3344 GCA_022566975.1 Chloroflexota bacterium | reverse complement strand
GCGGTTGGCTGAACTCTTATCACGGTCGTTGGGGTGTGGGTGGGAGAGAACGCAGCCTTGGCCGCAGGCACTACTGTGGTCGGCAGCGGCGTTGGTGCGGCCGCGGGAGTAGGAATAGCCATCGCCGTGGCCGCGGGCAGTACTGTGGCCGGCAGCGGCGTTGATACGGCTGCGGGAGCAGAGATAGCCGTCGCCGTGGCCGCGATCTCGGCCGTTGCCGTCGGGACGACGGCCGCATCCGGCACCGGTGCCGCCTCATCACCGCAGGCCGCCAGGAACACAAAAGCCAGTGCGGCAATCGGACTCAGTAATCGTGTGGATGGCATGGACATATACTACCGGATATACGGCAGGGGTTGACCTCCAGGCAGACATGGGCGAAAGTTCATGCAGGATCTCGATGGGTCTGCCTTTGAGACCCTGGAGTGAGACGCCGATGAGTGAATCGAGCTATGACGAATGGGCCGAGGTGTACGACTCGGTCTATGCCTACGTAACCGAGGACATCCCCTTCTACGTCGATGAGTCCCGGCGCTCCGGTGGGCCCGTTCTGGAGCTGGGCTGCGGCACCGGCAGGGTGGCCATACCCATCGCCCAGGCCGGAGTGGAGATAGTGGGCCTCGACCTCTCGCCGGCGATGCTGAGGGTGGCCCGGGAGAAAGCCACCGGGCTGACCGGGACCGGCCGGCCACTCGCGCTGGTGGAAGGGGATATGCGGGCCTTCTCCCTCGACCAGCGGTTCAGTCTCGTCATCATCCCGTTCCGCGGGTTTCTGGCCCTACTTACCGTCGACGATCAGGTACTTGCCCTGGACAACATCAGGCGGCACCTGGCAGCCGACGGCAGGCTCATCTTCAGCGTCTTCGTCCCGGACCTGAACATGCTCGTCCAGGAAGGGGACGTCCCTTACCACCTGAGGGACGTTATTGACCCGGAGACCGGAAAGCGCCTGGTCCTCTGGCACCAGAGCAGGTACGACAACCATAACCAGATCATCGATGCGCGTGTCATAGCGGAGGAGCTGGACGAGACGGGGGTCGTGGTCAAGCGCCTGTACCGGGACTTCCAGCTCCGGTACGCTCACCGCTGGGAGATCGAGCACCTGCTGGCGGTCCGCGGCTACGAGGTGCTGGAGCTGTACGGCGACTTCGACCGCTCGCCGTTCGACGAGGCCAGCACCGAGATGGTCTGGGTAGTGCGGCCGCGAAGCTAGGCCACGGAGTGAGGCCACGGAGTTAGGAGTTGAGGGATACGACAGTGGACAACATGCAGTGCTGTGGGATCGAGCGGTTTTTCGACGCCAAGGAGGCCGACAAGGATCTCGCCGCCTACCGAAAGAAAGGCCCGGCAAAGACAACGCGCATGCTGGTCGACGCTCTTACGGCCGATGGCGTCCGCGGGAGCACGTTGTTGGACATCGGAGGCGGCGTTGGGGCCATCCAGCTCGAGCTATTGAAAGCCGGTGCGGACAGCGCGGTGAGTATCGACGCCGCGACGGCATATTTAGAGGCGGCGCGGGAGGAGGCGGACAGGCAGGGCGTGGCGGACCGGCTCGTCCACCGCCACGGCGACTTCGTCGCCATGGCCAAGGAGCTGAAGGAGGCGGACATCGTCACCCTGGACCGCGTGGT
The DNA here is from genome assembly GCA_022566975.1 of Chloroflexota bacterium. Next base: position 1,713 of record JADFHV010000197.1, on the reverse strand, counting down.
CTGCTGCTACGACGACATGGAGGGACTGGTGGGCCTGTCGCTGGAGAAAGCCCGGAGGCTGTACGCCCTGGTCTACCCGCGGGACACGTGGCCCGCCAGGGTCGTCCTGTGGTTTGCGAACATCTACTACCGGCTACGCCGGTGTCCTTTCCGCATCTTTCTCCATTCGACGGCAGCCATCGATCGGCTGGTCCGGAGCCATGGTTTCGAGCTCAAATTCCACGAGAAGACGCTGGCGTGGCACGTGGCGGTCTACGGTCGGGCCGGGCCATCAGCCTCGTGACTATGACACCTGGTCCGATTCTGGATACAATGGTTGAGACATGGGCACCTTCAGCCAACCCATAACCCTGATCTCACCGACCGGCGACGAGACGGAGACCCTGGAGGCCGTCGTCGATACGGGCGCGACGTTCACCATTATCCCAGCCTCTGTGTTGGAAAGACTTGGAGTGACTTCCCACCGCACCGTCACTCTGCGTCTGGCAGACGGCCGGCTAGAACAGCGTCCCATCGGCTGGGTACGGGTCCAGCTCAACGGCCTGGAAGAGAACATCATCTGCGTCTTCGGCGAGCCAGATTCTCCATCAGCCATCGGAGCCGTGACCCTGGAGACCTTCCTGTTGGCCGTCGACCCCGTAAGCCAGCGCTTAGTCCCGGTGGAGGGCCTCGCGCTATAAGATGCTCGAAACTGGGATGCACTAATTCGGTAGTTGTTCACGAAGCTGATCAGGGAGGGTTCTGGGTGGACGTCCCGGCGCTGCCGGGGTGCTACTCTCAAGGCGAGTGTCGCGAGGACGCACTTGAGAACGTGAAGGAGGCGATTCAGCTCTACCTGCAAGCGCTCCGAGACGATGGACGGCAGGTCCCCAACGACGAGGAGGTCGTGTTCCAGGTGAGCGTCGGAGTCTAGTAGAGGATAATGCCTGAGTTCAAGATAGTCTCCGATTTTGTGCCGACGGGCGACCAGCCCCAGGCCATCGACCAGGTGGTCGATGGGATCGAGCGCGGCCTGAAGCACCAGACGCTCCTGGGAGTCACCGGCAGCGGCAAGACCTTCACCATGGCATGCGTCGTCGAGCGCGTCCAGCGGCCCACACTGGTGCTCGCCCACAACAAGACGCTGGCCGCCCAGCTGGCCACCGAGTTCAAGGAGTTCTTCCCGGGCAACGCCGTCGAGTACTTCGTCAGCTACTACGACTACTATCAGCCGGAGGCTTACGTCCCCCGCAGCGATACCTACATCGAGAAGGACGCGGACGTCAACGAGGAGCTTGACAAGCTGAGGCACGCCGCCACCAGGGCACTGCTGACCCGGAGGGATACGCTGATCGTGGCCTCGGTCTCCTGCATCTTTGGACTGGGCTCCCCCGAGGAGTACCAGAGCTTCGTCGCGTACATCCGCAAGGGCGAGCAGCGAAACCGGGGCCGCCTGGTCCGGCAGCTCATCGACATGCAGTACGAGCGCAACGACATGGACCTCGCGCGCGGCCGGTTCCGTATACGGGGAGACACGCTGGAGATCCTGCCGGCTTACGAGGAGGTGGCCATTCGGATCGAGTTCTGGGGAGACGAGGTGGAGCGGATCATCCAGCTCGACCCGCTGACGGGCGAGTTCCTGGGCGAGCGGCAGGACATCGAGATCTTCCCGGCCAAGCACTTCGTCACCTCAGACGAGAAGCTGCGAGAGGGCGTCAAGGACATAGAGGCGGA
>JADFHV010000196.1 GCA_022566975.1 Chloroflexota bacterium | reverse complement strand
GCCAGATCCCCTTCAGAAGGAATTCTGCCCAGGCGAAACAGCAGGCCGGCGGCCGCGGTCCGGTGATGCGGCTCTGTCTCGACCCGCAGGAGTTGCTCTAGGGGCTCTATGCCGGTTTCTGGGAGAGGCAGCCCTTGCAAACTTTTTAGCAGGTGATAAAGGGCGGCACCAGAGACTTGGGGCAGCATCTCGAGAGCCTGTTCGGTGGCTTCGGCGGTGGGGGCCGAGGGCGCAACTCCGGTCAGGCGGCCCTGGTCATGATGGCCGTCTTCGTGGGGACCATCATCATCTACTACGTGGCCCAGCTCTTGATCATGACCCTGTCCCGGTACCGAGAGCTCGCGGCTGATAGGGGCGGGGCAATCATTACCGGCGCGCCCATGCAGCTCGCCTCGGCCCTGTCCAAGATCGGTAACGACATGTACCGAATACCCGAGAAGGACATGCGTCAGGTCGAGCATGCCAACGCCTTCTTCATCGTGCCGGCGATCAAGGGCAACAAGATGGCGTCCCTCTTCTCCAGCCACCCGGCGCTGGAAAAGCGCATCGAGCGGCTCCAGAACATGCAGCGAGAGATGGAGGGCGGATTCCGGGAGCTCGGGGTCTAGCCGGTGGGCATCCTGAGCGCCCTCTTCGGTCGCACGAAGCTCCGCAAGCCCAACCGCGAGGACTTCTTCGCGGTTATCACCGCCGAGGCATCGCTAAGAGGCCGGACCGACATACGGCCTTCCGAAAAGGCCGGGATCGTAGTCAACCCCGTCGAGTCCCAGTACTTCGACACGCTGGACACGGAGCTTCGAGACCTGCTGCGTGTCAGCGGCCGGACCACCGGGACACGGTTCGAGATCAGCGACGACACATTCGGGACCCGCTGGGTGATCCTGGACGACCGGGAATTCGTTGACCTGGTCTCCACGATCCACCTCGTGAGTGAGACCATATACGACCACGGCTTCGGTGACAGGCTCCTGGCCGCCGTGTTCAAGTTCAGGTACGAAGGCGGCGACGCCTACTGGATCTACAGCTACAAGCGGGGCTCCTTCTACCCATTCATACCCACCGGGGAGCGTCAGCGGGACAACGCCGCGGAGATGCGGCTTGGCACGGTGATGGAGACGGAGCGAATCCCTGTCGAGCGAAACCTGGAGCAGTGGTACGCCCTCTGGGGGATGCCCCTGTAGGGCTCCGTCAACACTGTTGTGATGCGTAGGGCTTCCCCCCCATCCCTTCGACAAGCTCAGGACAGGCTCGATCTTCCCCCCTCAAGGGGGAAGAGGTATTACCCTCTGCCCTGGCTCCGCGGGGGAGAGTTACAGAGGGGGCTGAGGATGCCTCGAAACCTGCATAGTACGTTGTGACAGAACACTAGCGTCGCATCAAGACCACCGGGGTTGACCGCCAGGCTTCGCCCTGGCCATCACCCCGGCAGCAGGCCCTCCCCGGTGAAGGTCTTCTCGGCCTCCTCCAGCGTGAGGTCCGGCTCAGGGAGCACCAGATCGGACTCCACGAGCTCGTCTATGGGCACCGGCGTCCCTTTTTCCCGGACCAGGTCGAGCATGCGCTTGAGTAGCCGCTCGAAGCCCTCTCTGTCCTCTTTCTCAACGGCCTCGACGATCTCGTTATCGATCTCGTTGAGCTCATCGACATGAGCGCCCGGGAGGTTGAACTGTCCCTCGGTCAAAATCCGTACGATCACTGAGTGCCTCCCGACAGCGCTTTCTTATCACCGTCTGACGGCCCGGCCCTGAGCGCGGCCAGCTCGTCCTCGACGTTCTGGGAGGCCGTGAGCTGCGCAAGCTCGCGGCCGAGGTCATCCTGGCGACCGGTGAAGTCCTCCAGCACGCCCGCCTCGGCGAGCTCGTCTATGGCGCCCGCCCTGGCCCGGAGCTGCTCGGTCTTGTTCTCGGCGCGCTCCACGGCCAGCGAGACGTCGCCCATCTCCTCGGAGATGCCGCCGAGTGCCGCACCGATGCGGACCTGGGCCTGGGCGGCGCTGTACTGCGCCTTGATGATCTCCTTCTTGTTCCGAAAGGCCTGGACCTTGGCGGAGAGGCGCTCTTCGGCCACCGTGAGCTTTTGCTGCTCCAGCTCGAGGTTGCTAACCTGCTGGTCCAACCCCTCAAGCTCTATCAGGGCGGTCTGTTTCCGCTGTAGCGCGAGCCTCGCCAGGTCCTCGCGGCCCGCGGCCAGAGCCTGCCGCGCCTGGTTTTCAAGCGTGTTGACGCTCTCCCTGACCTTGTCCGCCTGAAGCGCCATACGACGCTTGGCCGTGACCATCTCGACGACGCCCCGCTTGACGTTGCGCAGCATCTCGAGCTGCTTGTCGTAGGCGTAGTCCAGGGTCTCCCTGGGGTCCTCCGCCCTGTCAAGCAGACGAGTCATCTTGGCCTTTACTATCGTTGAGGTCCTCGACAGTATTCCCATTTTTCATCCTCCCTGACGTATGCCCCACACGTGCCGGACGCCCACGCTAGAAGTCGTCGTAGCTGCCGCCCCCGCCCCCGCCTCCGCCGGAGAACATCTTGATCAGGCCGATAATCACGACTACGGCGCCCAAGACGATCAGCAGCAGGCCAGCCGTATCGATGATCCAGTCGACGAGGTCCCAACGGAGCAATACACCCGCGACTACGAGGATGGCTCCGATCATCAGGAAGCCGCCGCCCTGCAATCTGCTCATGACAACTCCTTATACGGTCCTCTCTCGGCGCCCATGCAGGTACAATATTATTCCGGCCGGAGTGTGTCAAGGAAGACGACTCCCCCGCTTCAACCGATGACGAGCCCAAACGACACGCCGACCATCGCGATAAGTCCCTCTGCGGGGGCGGACCCATCGGCGTGCGTTGCGTCCGTCGAGCGCGCGGGCGGACGGCCCATGGCGCTGGCGCCCGACCAAACGTCGGCGCTATCGCGCTTCGGTGGGCTCGCGGTCTGCGGCGAAGGGAGAGCAGACGAGACCGTGTCGCCCCTCCTGAGCGCCGCCCTCGACGCGGGCCTGCCCGTGCTTTGCATCGGCGCGGGCCTTCACGCCCTCAACCTTGCGATGGGCGGCAAGCCCGCCAGGGAGGTAGACGGGCACGCCGCGGTCCACGGAGAGGGCGAGTCCGCATCCTCATACCATCGCATCTTCATATCTCCGGGGAGCAAGCTTGCCGCCGTCGTGGGTTCTGGGGGCTTCGTGAGAGTGAACAGCCGCCATGCCGAAGGGCTAAAGGAAGCGGGCAAGTCCCGCCTGCTGGCGGCATCGGCGTACTCACTCGACGACGGGATGATCGAGGCGGTGGAGAGCACCGTCCATAGGTGGGTCATCGGCGTCCAGTTCCACCCGGAGCGCCGCCTGGAGCTGCCTCCCCACTTCGACCGCCTGTTCCAATCGTTGGTCGAACTGGCCAAAGAACATGAGGAGACGGGGGCGTAACCAGATGTCATTCCGAGTCCTTCGGCTTCGCAGGATAAACTCCCCGAGGAATCTGGGGAAGTAGTCGTGAATCCGCCGAATCGGATGCACGCCCCCACTTCAGAGTCCCCGTCGCCCCGACCAATCGGCCTCCTCGGAAGAGCAATGGGGGTGCGGAAATACCACAAAATAGGCGAAAATCACGGTAACCAAGTCCTCCAGGTAGTGGTATAATTCAAACGGCGTCGCTAGTGTCCTGCTTAGACCACCCTCTCACCCGTAACGCCATTTCTCGTCATCGGGCCCGCTTGCGGTACGCCATGACGGTCGAACCGGCCGGGTACAGGAGTAGTAGATGGTAACTACGAAGACTGACTACGGCTTTGTGAGGCCAACCCTTATCGAAGGGGAGATGCGTAGCTCCTACCTCGACTACGCCATGAGCGTCATCGTGGCGCGGGCGCTGCCCGACGTCCGCGACGGCCTCAAACCCGTCCAGCGACGCATACTCTACGCGATGCAGGGGCTGGGTATGAGGTCCAACACCGCTTACAAGAAGAGCGCGCGGCTCGTGGGCGAGGTGCTGGGCAAGTACCACCCCCACGGCGACAGTCCGGTCTACGAGGCTATGGTGCGTATGGCACAGCCATTCTCGCTGCGTATGCCTCTGGTCGACGGCCAGGGCAACTTCGGGAGCGTCGACAACGACCCCCCCGCGGCCATGCGCTACACCGAGGCCAGGCTCAGCCGCGTGGCCGAGGAGATGCTGGCCAACATCGACCAGGAGACGGTCGACTTTGTAGACAACTTCGACGGTACGCTTCGGGAGCCGGTCGTGCTCCCCGCCAGGCTCCCCAATCTGCTGGTCAACGGCTCTACCGGTATCGCCGTGGGGATGGCGACCAACATACCCCCCCACAACCTCTCGGAGGTATGCAACGCCATCGTCTCCCTGATAGACAAGCCCGAGGCGACGGTGGAAGAGCTCATGAAGCGCGTGAGAGGCCCGGACTTTCCCACGGGCGGCATCATCATGGGGAAAGAGGGAATCAGGAACGCCTACACCACCGGGCGTGGCCAGATCGTGGTCCGGGCCAAGACTGAGATCGAGGAGATCAAGGGCTCCCAGCGTATGCAGATCGTGGTCTCCGAGCTTCCCTACCAGGTGAACAAGGCCACGCTGGTAGGGAAGGTCGCCCAGCTGGTCAAGGACCGGCGTATCGAAGGGATAAGCGAGATCCGCGACGAGTCGGACCGCGATGGGATGAGGATCGTTCTTGAGCTGCGAAGCGGCTCTCAGCCACTTGTAATCCTCAACAACCTGTACAAGCTGACGGCCATGCAGAGCTCCTTCTCGGCGAACATGCTGGCCCTGGTGAACGGTACGCCACGAGTCGTCACCCTCAAGCAGGCTCTTCAGCACTATAT
>JADFHV010000195.1 GCA_022566975.1 Chloroflexota bacterium | reverse complement strand
CCGAGGCATTGGACCCGGACAACGTACACGACGACCACGAGGTGCCCAGCGGCCTCGCGGCGTACGATTTCGGGTTCGGGGCCACATTCTTCGACTATGACAACGACGGCGATCAGGACCTGTACTGGCTGGGCTCAATCTCTCGCGGCGAGGGGCCCGGCGGCCAGGTGTTTCCCAGCGCCGGCCGTATGCTAAGCGGCTACGACGGAGGGTCCTTCGAGGACATCACCGTGAGGGCCCATCTGCTGGACATCTCCAGGGTCAACTACGACGACCTCAATAACCTGCCGACGTTTTCCGAGGACCCCATCGCCGCCAGGCTTCGCCGTATCTACGCCCCGAGCCACGAAGCCGGGAAGGGTGTCGCTCACGGCGACCTCAATGGCGATGGGTACGTCGACCTGATTGCCACCAACAGCAGCGGCGAGCTCTTCATCGGCCCCTATGACCCCAAGACAGGCACCGCTCCGTCGGAGGCAGGACCGGGGCCGATCTTCGTGTGGATGAACGGTGGCGGTGACAGCCATTGGCTCACCATCCGCCTCACGGGCCGCATGGCAATCGATGGCACCGGCAGTAACGCCGATGGTATAGGAGCCCGCGTGTACTTGGTAAGCAGCGGCGGCGACGGAGAGCGTCTCGTGCAGGTGCAGGAGGTGCGCGCCGGCTCCAGCTACCTTTCCATGGATAGCATCGACCTCGAATTCGGCGTTGGGACCGCGACAGTGATAGAGGAGATCAAAATATACTGGCCGAGCGGCAGAAAACAGGTGCTAAACGACGTTTCGGTGGACCAGGTGATCGGCATAACAGAGCCCGAGGCCTAGGCCCGGAACGCGCCAGGAGCGGCTTTGACACTCACCCCTACGTGTGTCTCGGCGTGTCGCCATTGAGCGGGAGGCATGGTGTGCTCGGGCGCACGCCACCGCCACGTAGCGAATACACAAAGAAAGCAGCCCGTGTCCTACTGGCGACGCCGCAGCTTCGGGTCCAGGGCATCGCGCAGGCCATCACCGACGAGATTGACCCCCAGGACGGTGAGGGCGATCATGAGGCCGGGGAAGAACAGGGTCCAGACTGAGATGTTGGCGTAGATCTTGGACTCGCCCATCATGTTGCCCCAACTGGGCGTAATAGGCGGGATCCCGGTCCCCAGGAAGCTCAGGCCCGCTTCCGTCAGGATCGAGCCTGCGAAGATGAAGGTCCCCCCGACTACCAGGGGAGCGACGACTTGAGGGAAGATGTGAACGGTGAGCACGCGGAGGGGGTTGGCGCCCAAGGCGCGAGCTGCCTCTACGTACTGAGCCTCCCTCAGGCTCAACACCGAGCCTCGGACGATGCGCACTATGCCCGGCATTCCCGTCACTGACAGAGCGATCACGACGTTCTTGAAGCTGGGTCCCAGGATAGCCACGAGCGCGATTGCCAGCAGGAACGATGGGAACGCCATCAAGCCGTCCATAAACCTCATTATGATATTGTCCAGCATCCTGAAATATCCGGCTGGCACCCCTATGAAAGCCCCGGCCGCCATCACGATAAATGCGACGACCCCGCCCACGGCCAGGGACAGTCGGCTGCCGTGAAGAGTTCGTGAGTAGACGTCTCGTCCCATCAGGTCGGTGCCGAACCAGTGCTCACTATCGGGCGCCTGGAGCCGGACAAATGGGTTGATGTTCCCCGGTCCCTCGGCCTTGTCCAGGTACGAGGCGAAGATGGCGATGAAGGCGAAGAAGAAGACCAAGAAGAGACCGAGGACCATGTTCGGGTTACCCCGAAGAGCGCGCCGAACCGTTTGGACCCGCTGCTGCAAGCGCGACCCGAGTCCTGACGGGGCGAGGGCGGTATCTATCATTGTGCCAGCCTTTCTTCCGGTTCCATCATCGGTACCTGATCTTGGGGTCAAGGTAGCCGTAGCTCAGGTCTATGATCAGGTTAATGACCACGTAGGATATGGTGGTCATCAGGACCACGCCTTGAATTATCGGGAAGTCTCGTCGGAGCACGCCGTTCACCATCAGCCGGCCCACCCCGGGGATGGCAAAGACAGCCTCTGTGACCACGAGCCCCGTTACCAGGCTGGCAAGTCCGAGCCCGATAACGGTGACTACTGGGAGCCCCGCGTTCTTGAAGCCGTGTCGAATCAGCACCACGAACTCGACCAGCCCCTTGGCCCTGGCGGTCCGAATGTAGTCCTCTCTGAGCACCTCGAGCATGCTGGACCGGGTCATTCGCGTGATCAGGGCAGCTGTAATTGTGCCCACGGTGATGGAGGGCAGCGTTATGGACCTTAGCCAGCCACCGACGTTTTCGGGGGCGAAGCCGCCGGGAAAGCCGTCGGGGAATAGCTCCACGTACCCCACCGCCGGCATCCAGCCCAGTTTGATCGCAAACACCCAGATTAGGTTGTAGCCTAGCCAGAACGACGGGAGGGCCAGTCCCAGGACGGCGAAGATCATAGTCACCCGGTCTATCCAGGTGTTGGCCTTCCATGCGGCCAGTATACCCAGGGGGATGCCGATGAGAATGGCTACCGTCTCACTCAATATGGCTATTGAGAGGGTAGGTTCGAGGCGGGAGAATATGAGTTGGCGGACATCGTGGCGGCTGAATATTGACTCTCCCAGGTCTCCCCGAAGGATGTCGCCAAAGTAGTCGATGATCTGTCTGGGGATGGACCTGTTCAGGCCCATCTCTTCTCTAAGGGCGTCGATCTGCGCGGGCGTCGCCTCATCGCCTGCCATGACCAGGGCCGGGTCGCCGGGAGTGATGTGGACCAGGGAGAATACAATGATAGCCACGATCAGGAACACCGGGATCATGGCTAAGAGGCGCTGTGCGATGTAGCGACCCACTCTTAGGGTCCCCTCCTATCGTGGGTCAGCCAATGCGATTCGGCTGGTTGGCCTTTATCAGGACGCTCGCGTGGGGGAGGAATGGGATTTCTCGTCGGCGCAGTATATCAAACTGGCCCTCATTGTCAAGGACTCCGTAGGGTGCCTAGGCACCTCAAAGGGGGACAGATCGTCGGTCTGGGAGCCTTGACAGAGGTAGGGCCTCCCATTAGACTCAAAGAGCCTCCGGACGTGTAGGAACGCGTCCGTTGTACCCGCGCCGGACCCGGTTGTACCCGCGCCGGACCCGGAGGACGTGTCTGAGATGGGGAAGCACGGCGCGGGGGTTAAGAGCGTTGTGCGGCAGAAAAAATGGAGGATTGGTTGAGACGTGTTGGGTAGCCATGCACGCGCGCTGATTCTCTTCTTATCGGCCATCTTGTTCGTAATCGCGCTGGCGTGCGGCGACGACGACGCGGAGGGTCAATCTGATTTTGCGCAGGGCAAAGGTGGGACCCTGGGCCTGTCCAAGGAAGAGGGGGAGGGGTCAGGTATCGGTGTGAACGTTACGGCGGCCAAGCTGACCGTCGTTGACGGGGTCAAGCAATGGGACGGGCCTCCGAAGGGTCTCACCGGTGGGCTGTTGATCGTCTACAAGGACGAGTTCACGGTGACCGTGGAGATGGAGACGGTCGGCGGCCAGCCGGCGAACGGCAAGAAGATCGTCCTGGGCCTGTGGCACTCCGACAATCCCACCTTCAAAATAGGGGACATCACCTTCACGGTAAACAACTTCGTCTTCCTGGCGAGGGAAGGGTTCTACGATGGGCTGCCCTTCCATAGAGTGGTTCCCGGCAGCATAGTCCAGACAGGTGACCCTCCCGGCCCGCTAGACGGGGCCGGCTACGTGTTTGACAACGAGGTGACCAACGGTCTGCGGCACGACCGGCCAGGCATCGTGTCCATGGCCAACAAAGGGGTCGTTGACGGCCAGGGCACCAACAGCAGCCAGTGGTTCATCACCCTCGAGCCTCTGCCTCACCTGAACTACTACGACGAGGACCTCCGCAAGAGGGACTGCACTCAGCAGGGCACGTCTTGCCACACGCCCTTTGGATGGGTCATCGAAGGGATGGACGTTGTCGAGAGCATCGTCGAGGGTGACGTAATCAAGACGGTAACCGTCGAGAAGGTCGAGCAAGGCACCATCAAGGTACCGTCCTGAGCAGCTGACCCAGAGCGCCGCCGCATCGCGCGGCGGCCCCCGGACCGCCGAGACACCTATCCGTCCTGCAACACAGAGTGGTGCTGCCCGTCTCCAGCTGACAGCGGCGAAGCTTGAACGACGCAGACCCGGCATCCGCTTCGGGCCATCAGCTGAGTGAGCCTGTCACCTTCAGTCAAGTGTGTACAGCCGAGCCGGCAGAGCTATACGGTCGCCTCGACGACGACCTGGATGCCGAACTGAACTCGTACCTCACGCTTGTCCTCGAAGACCGGGAGATGACGGCTGGCATCCGTACGGCCCTTCGTCTCTTGCGCACAAGGACGGCGACCTCCGGTTGGGCCGCATATCGGGCGAGTCCACGGGCGGCGAGTCCACGGGCGGCGAGGCCACCCTCGCCGACAGCCCTACGGCCTTCAAACGCACCCGGCCCCGGGCCCCGCACCGAGCACCCGCACGCAATCTCCTGAGATCAGCGAGGGCCTGGTCGTTACGCCCCTTCGAGCGCCTTCAGCCCGCTACACGCCTAGTCCACGTCATAGTCCGGTTTGTGAAGAGAGAGTACCCTCGGGCTCACAGCATTGAGCGGCAGGGTTCCTTCCGAAGCCGGTCCACGAGCACTGACTCTAGTGTCTCGCGCCCGCTGTCCTGTCTTCGGCCCCTGAGGGTCGCCAGAGAGCGGAGTCTGAAATAAAAGATAGAGGGGTGTGCTCGCGCACACCCCTCTATCTACTTACAACCTGTTAGAGGCCGGTTAGCCTATCAGTCTACCTGTCCA
>JADFHV010000194.1 GCA_022566975.1 Chloroflexota bacterium | reverse complement strand
CACGAAAGCAGGCGGGCCTAAGGCCCTTATTGGCTTAACGCCACAAGAAGCAGGTGGGCCTAAGAGGCTGACGAAAAACCTATTTCGACCATCCCCCTGCCCCCTTTTCCTTCGGCTGGCTCAGGACAGGCTCTGGCCAGGAAGGGGGTGGAGATTGTATCTGGGGGACACCCCCAGACCCCCGCGAAAGAGGGGCGGTCCCTCTTTACGAGTCTCCTGTCAGGTGGGATATCAACGGGGCTTCGTCTGCTCAAGGCGTACCGCCCGGAAGTCACCGGACGCCAGCTCCCGGACCAGGTCTGCCTCGGTAGCTATGGGACGCTCGAAGTCCGTCATGCACGCCCCTATGGCGCTGACAAGGTGGGCGTCGCTCCCACCCGTGCCCTGGTATCCGTACTTGGCGATTAGCTCCTCGGCCCGCTCCTGCTCCCCGGGTCTGTTGCTACCGTTCAGGTGCTCGACCACCTTCACGGCGCTGAAGTCGGCGCCGTTCTGAATGAACTCATACAGGCCGATACCGAATCGCCCTGGATGGGCGGGGATCGCCACGGCCCCGGAGTCCGCCGCAGCGCCGATCAGCTCTACGGCGTCCATGCCGACGTCGACGAAATCGACCCTGTCGGTCAGCTCTCGGGTGACTCCGAAGACGAGGAAGTGACCGGAGTTGGTGTCCAACTCGGAGCCTTTGAGGATGACGACTTCATGGGCGCTGGCCAGCTCCGAGTAGTCCTTGTCGAACTCGAACTGCCGGTGTTCGGTGAGAACGAAGCCGTCTATGCGGTAGCCCTTACGCCGGAGCACGGCCACCCATTTCACGTACTGCTCGACGGTGGCCCGCGAATCGTCGGACGAGACGGAGTGAGTGTGCAGGTCCAGAAGCATCAGTCCCGATGGTATTCCAGCGGCCTAACGGCGTCAAGGGCTGCGAGCCCAGCCTCGGTTTGCCTCGCTGACGGAGCCCTGGTATAGTGTAGTCACGCAGCTCGCCCCGATGAGACTACTATAGAGAGTTCCTGTGACTACGTACAGCGTACGGGAGTTCAAAGCCAGGATCAGCGAGATCCTCAGAGGGCTTGAGGACGGAGAAGAGGTCATCATTACCCGTCGGGGCAAGCCATGTGGCAGGCTCACGCCTGTCGGGCCTTCGGACGAAGGAAAACCCTCGCTGAGGACCCTCCGCGGAGCCCTGTCGTACTTGCCTGAGGTTACCTATGAGGACTTCCTCGAGATCAAGAGGATCTGGGAGCTTACTGTCCCGCCGGGGCCGGAGAAGACCGACCAAACCGGTGCAAGATAGTCCTCTGCGATTCGTCGTAGATACCCATGCGCTCTGGTGGTACCTGAAGTATCCCGAGCGCCTCCCCGCCGCTGCCGGTGCAATCTTCAGGCTCGCCGAAACAGGACACGCCACGATCATCGTCCCTGCCATCGCCATCGCCGAGCTTTACTTTCTATCGGTTAGGGTCAATGAGCCGTTCTCTCCCACCGACCTACTGGAAGATTTGGACTCGGCGAGCGGTATACACCTGTCAGATCTCGGAAGGGCCCAGCTGGAAAAGCTTGACGCCTTTCCTGAGATTCCCGAGATGCACGACCGTCTCATCGCCGCCGAGTCGATGGTCTTTGATGCGCCCGTGGTGACCAGAGACGAAACCCTCTCTCGGTCATCTCAAGTAGAAACTGTCTGGTAGCCCGGGTCGCGTCGTTTGTGAGGCCGCCGGAGCCGTGTTACCCTTTCTGCCGCCGAGCAAGGTACGCTCGATATCCGTGCAGGGAGGGCGGTCCAATGGACTTGGGAATCGAGGGAAAGGTCGCGCTGATAACGGGAGGCAGCAGGGGGCTGGGGAAGCACTGCGCGCTGTCGCTGGCCCGCGAGGGCGTCAACGTCGCCATCTGTGGCCGCACACAGGAGACGCTGGACAAGACCCGGCGTGAGCTCGAAGCATTCGGCGTAAAGGCGACGGCCGTCGTGGCCGACGTCTCGGACCATTCGGTGGTCGCATCGCTTCACCAGCAGGTCGTCGACGGACTCGGGCCGGTGGACATCCTGGTCAACAACGTCGGAGGGAGCAGGTCCCGGGAGGACATCCTGGGCACCTCCCTCGAGGACTTCCAGGGGACCTTCGATACCAACCTGTTCGGCGGCTTCGAGCTGATGAAGCTGACCATCCCGCACATGCGGGAGCAGAAGTGGGGCAGGATCATCAACATCGCGTCCATATGGGGACGAGAGCACGGCGGCAACATATCCTACATGTCGGCCAAGGCCGCCCTGATCGGCGCCACGAAGAACGCGGCACTGACCCTGGCCAAAGACGGCGTGCTCGTCAACAGCCTGGCACCGGGGTCCATAGCCCACGAGGGTGGGAGCTGGGAGCGCTTCCAGAACGACAACCCACCGGAGGTGGTAGCGTCCTTCATAGAGCAGAATCTTCCGATGGGCCGCTTCGGCTGGCCCGAGCCCGTAGGCGACTTGGTGGCTTTCCTGTCGTCAGACCGGGCCGGTCTGATCACGGGCGCGTGCATCGTCATCGACGGCGGGCAGAGTTACTCGATGATCTGAAGCGTTCAGCTGTCAGCCGTCAGCCGTCAGCGTGGAGAAGGCCGCTCAGCCAGGGGTCTTCGCGAGTTCACCCGTCTGGACGCTGCCGTCCGTCCAGAGGCGCCAGCCGAGGGCGACGATTGCAACGATGCCGCCCCCGAGGACGTATCCGCCGATGACGTCGCCCAGCCAGTGGGCCCCCAGATAGACCCTGGAGAAGCCCACCAGCGCCAGTGCGAGGCCCAGGGCGCAATAGACCGCCCACTTGCTCAGACGCGTGCCGCCGTTCCAGGTCGTTATGACGGCCAGGGTCCCCAGGAAGACGGCGTAGTAGGTCACGTGGCTGCTGGGGAACGAATGCCCGTCGAAGTCCGCGAACACCTGGACAAGGTCGCTGGACGGTCTTGGCCGGGCCACCGCCTCACTCAGTCCGAAGTCGATGGCAACCGCCAGGGCGACCGCCGCCGTCAACACTATCGCCTTCTTGCCCCTCCTCGTCAAGAACAGCGCAGCAACGGTCAGGGCGACCAGAAGGGCCGCCCACACCGGTGCTCCAGACTGGAATATCTCCTCCACGGCGGAGTCGAGCCATCCCGAACGCCAGGACTGGACCCACGTCGTGACGGTCACTTCCCCAGGGAACCGGTCCATGACACTGGCTGAATATGAGAAGGCGGCGAGGACCGCCAGGTAGGCCATCGCAAGCGCGAAGACGCCGGGCCTTGAGGCTATCGCGTCGTCGAGCCTCTGTTGCAGACCAGTGGTCTCTTGATCCATTTTCTCCGTGTCGAAGGCGCCTGGCCCATCTCAAGGGCCCCATCATGAGCGCGAATACCGGCTGGTCTCCTGACGCCGGCCGATGTGTTCGAAACAGGCTGCCTATTAAGATAACCAATTGCGGTCCGTTTCAGTCATCCGCGCCCCTGACCGGCCGGGGCACCGGCCCTTGGACTCGACCTAATCGCCCTCGTCGAGCCGCCGCAGAATGGGGTCCAGGGGGCCCCGAAGGTCCGAGTAGAGGACCTGATGTGGAGCTATGACGACGCCTGCCTCCTTCTGGCCATCTTCGGTCTCGACCAGGACCCGGTCTCCCACCGACAACTCGAACTCTCCCGGGTCGAAGTAGTGCACGGGCCCGCTGCGGCCAAACCTCACTCCCACCAGACCCGGCATCGTTACGAATGCTCTCTGACGATGGCCACGAACACCGTCATGACGCCGCCACGTGGGTTGGACGAGGTAGGACCAGCATCAGCTCCTCAAGGGCCAGCCGCGCATTGACGTTGAGCTCCAGATGTTCCCACGTCTCTAGTACGGACGTAATGGCATGTGTTATCTCGGCTGAGGTCATCGATCCAGCCATCTCAGTTAGAGTGTCGGTCTTCGACAGGTTGGTCACATAGCTCGCGCTTCCCTCCTTGACGAGGAGAAGGTCGCGCCACCAGTCGAGCCAGAGACGAAGCTCGTCTCGGGCCGTGTCCCGGCTCCGGAAAAATGAGGAGGAGAGGGCCATCGCGTAGGCGAACCGGCTCTCCAGCCCGGCGCTCACCATAGCTACGATGGCCTCGAGCCTGTCCGCCCGCTCCTCCAGGACCTCGGGCCGTGCAACGGCATCCAGCGCCCAGCCCAGCCTCCCACCGGACAGGCGGGCTATCTCTGTCGCGGTATCGGCGTCGGCCCCGTGACCCTCTCGAAGGACCTCCGCGACCGTTGGCATGGGTAGCGGACGCAACTCCAGCAGCTGACATCGGGACACTATGGTCGCCGGCAGCGTGCGCGCATCGGATGTCAGCAAGACGAGAACCACCTGCTCGGGCGGCTCCTCAAGGAGTTTCAGGAGGGAGTTGGCGGCCTCCTCGCTGAGGTGTTCAGCACCGTCGAAGATGAACACTCGGCATCTGCCCTCGAAGGGCTTCAGGTTCGCCTCCCGCTGGACCTCTCGGACCTGGGCTATGCTGATGGAGACGCGCCAGCGGCCCTGGGGCCCCTCCTCACCCTCCAGTCCAATGACCCGGACGTCGGCGTGGAGACCGCCGGAGATGCGGCGGCATTGGGAGCACTCTCCGCAGGGCCTATCCGAGCCGACGCAGTTCAGCGCCGCGGCCAGGTCCATCGCCAGCGTCATCTTGCCGACACGGGGAGGGCCCGCAAATAGATACGCATGGGATGTCCGGCCAAGCTCCAGGCCGCGTTTCAGAGACGTCACGGCCCTGTCGTGACCTATCGTTTTCCACATAGGTGAGATTATATACGGAAGGGGCGCGACCAGGAGAATCGTAGCTCCGCTCGCGGCGACTACAGCTACAATCGTCGGTGTC
>JADFHV010000193.1 GCA_022566975.1 Chloroflexota bacterium | reverse complement strand
TTTCACCGGCTGGACGCTGGGCAACATCGAGTACATGGCGCTGCGTGCCGAGCGGGACTCGATTTGGCCGTACGGCCGCATCGCGTGGCACTTCGAGTATAAGCCGGAAGACCACGATGACGGCGAAAAGGAGTTTCTCGGTCACAAGGGTCGGTTCAACGGCGAGGACTTTATCGATATCATCTGCCAACAAGAGGCGACGGCCCGATTCATCGCGAGGCATCTGTACGACTTCTTCGTGGCCGAGGAGCCGCCGGTTCCCCAGTGGCCGGACACGCCGCCTAGAGACGAACAGGCCATAGAGTTGATGTCCAACGCGTACTTCGAAAGCGACTACGACATCAAGTCGATTCTGGAAGTGCTGTTCAAGTCGGAATTCTTCAAGGCCGAGGGCGTGCGCTATGTGAGGGTAAAGAGCCCGGCTGAACTGGTCGCAGGCGTCCTTCGAATGACCGGAGAGTTCGACAGGCCCCGCCGTGAGATTCTGGACCGGAACCTACAGATGACCTACATGGGCCAGTATCTAATCAATCCGCCATCTGTGGAGGGCTGGCACCAGGGCGTCGAGTGGATCGACACGGGAACGCTCGTTGAGAGGCTGAATTTTGCCACGCAGCAGTTCGGCGACGTAAGCAAGCCGGGCGTGAAGACCATGGTCCAAAAGGTGAGGTCCTCGGGCAACGGGACGATCTCTCCCGAGCGTCTGGTTGACGCCTGCCTGGACGTCATGGGTCTTGTGGTGATTTCGGATGAGACGCGAAAGGCACTGGAGAACTTCGCGAAAGAAAGCAATGATACCCATTCGAACGGAAAGGACGCGGATGGCCAGTCCGACCAGGATATCGCCAGAATGTTTCAGATGGTGGCCGCCACGCACGAGTACCAACGTGCGTAGGAGAGTGTTCGCCTGACCACAAATCTCTTATTTTGGCGGGCGAGATCGTCCCTAGTCAACGTAAAAGCTCGAAGGAAATAGTCCATGAAGTGGAGTCCCGGATATGACCACAAGCCAGACCAAGGCAAGAACACTGAAATACAGCCACACGATCGGGCTGTCCACGATGGAGGGCCGAGGCTTCTACTATCCCGTCGACACCGCGAGGGGCAAGGATGGCCGCCTTTACACAGCCAACCGGTCGCTGGAGGGCGACAACCGGGGTATCCGGATTACGATGTTCGACCTGGACAGCGAATACCTCGGGACCTTCGGCCACTACGGCGAGGAGGACGGCCAGCTGGTGTGGCCTACCGCCGTCGCCGTCGACAGCGAGGGCCAGGTCTTCGTCAGTGACGAGTACCTCCATCGGATCACCGGTTTCGATGCCTCGGGCGGCTTCATCGACAAGTGGGGCGTGCGCGGGTCCGAGCCAGGGCAGCTGGACGGACCCGCGGGGTTGGCTTTCGACTCCGAGGACAATCTCTACGTCTCGGACCATCAGAACGACCGCGTACAGAAGTTCACCAGGGACGGTCAGTATCTCTCCGGGTTTGGGTCTACCGGGTCGGGGAACGGACAGTTTGATCTGCCCTGGGGGCTGACCCTTGCCCCCGACGGTGACGTATTCGTTGCGGACTGGCGGAATGACCGTATTCAGCGGTTTTCTGCTGACGGCGAGTTCCAGGCCGCTTACGGGAGCTCCGGAAGGGGCGATGGCCAGTTCCACAGGCCGGCTAGCGTCGCTGTGGACGGTGACGGCTACGTGTACGTCGCTGACTGGGGCAATGAGAGGGTGCAGGTCCTGGACCCCGACGGTGGCTTCGTGACGAAGCTCCGGGGGCAGGCCACTCATTCCAGGTGGGCAGAGGACTTCCTTAGAATCAACGTCGAGGAGGCCGAGGCCCGTGCCAAGGCAGACTTGGAGCCGGACATAGACTTTTTTGTGGACGACCCACACGAGGAGTCTTCCCATATAGAAAAACTCTTCTGGGCGCCGACCTCCGTCATGCTGGACGATGAGGGCAGGCTCTACGTCACCGAGAGTAACCGACACAGGATCCAGATCTACCGGCGAGGCGGCTGACGCCCGCTGCTCACCTCGTTTACGCTCTCTGAGCCAGCCCCGCGCTCCAGGGTAACTACCCTTGACACCGACGTTCAACCAGACCCTATAATCGCTGTGTATAGCGCCGCAACGTCGGCTGTGATGGGGTCCCGATGGTCGAGGACGAAGGCAAGAAAGAAGAGAAGTTCGACTTCGACTCCGCGGGGGAGGTGCCGGGCTACATCTCCCTGGAGCAGGCGCGCGTCCTGGCTATCGAGCACGCTCGGGACAACACCGACTTCTACGGGCCGCGGTACCGGAACAGGCGGCTCGTCTGGGAGGTAGTCAGCGCCGAGGAGGGCGAGGACTTCTACGAGGTCCGTCTGTCCTACCGGCCCGCGGGACGGTTCCGTGGCACGCCCGGCGTCGAGCAGTTCACCATCGACAAGACCGGCGGCGTCCGCATCCGGCAGATCCTCGACGAGCCGGTCCCCAAGGGACTGCCACGATGGCTGCTCGCAGTTACTGGCCTTGCCGTTGTCGCCGCGGCGGTCCTAGCGTTCTTGGTGTTTTTGGCGCCGGAACAGGATGATGAGCCCACGACCGCAGCAAGCGTCGGGGCGACCGCTAGCCCCGTGCCCGTTGGCGCACCGGCCGCAGCCGCGGCTACCGCACCGGCTGGCACGATGCCCATTGAGGTACTCCTGGGGACGCCGGCATTCTTCGAGGACTTCGAGGGCGGCGGGCCGTTCGGCATCGGCTTGGGGCCAGGCGCCGACATCGTCTGCGAGCAGGACAACTGCTTCCTTCGCCAAGTTGCCGAAGGGTCCGTAGAGCCCGGCGCGGACTTCGGAGACCCGTCGTGGCAGGACTACGTCCTCCAGTTCAGGTTCAACGTACGCACGAATGACGGCGGGCCGGCCGTCACCTGGCGACAGTCCGGCGGAGACCGTTACAGCCTGCATGGCGATAAGTCTTCGGGCTTCACGCTGTCCGCCTTTGAGGGCGAGCAGGAGTTCTTCGCCGACGGTATAAGGGCGCCCTTCTCCGTCAGAGAGTGGCACACGCTGAGCATAGAGACGGAAGGAAACCACATCGCCATCTTCCTGGACGGGAGCTTGATCGCAGAGCACGACGTACCGGCCGATCGAGTCCCGCTGCGGGGAGACGTCAATCTCCACACCGACCCCTTTGACGGCCGGGCGGTCGAGGTCTGGTACGACGACGTTGAGGTGTTCCTCCTGGAGGAGGCCCCCGCGCGGGCCGCGGCGCCCCTCAGTCCCACGCCGACGCCGCAATCCGCCGCCGCCGTCACCCCCCCGACACCGGCGCCCGCGCCCGTCGTAGTCCCCGCGCCGACCACGGGCGGCGGCGCCGGCATGACGCGGGGCGCCACCATCTCGGGCACCGTGAGGGACGCCGACACGGGGCTCCCCATCGCCGGTGTGAACGTCGCCGTGGACACCGAGCAGGGTGGGTTCTATACGGAAAGCCAGACGGAGGCCGGTGGCACCTACGCGGTGACCGGGCTTGCTCTCGGACAGTACAGGGTCTGGGCCGACGGCCAGGAACGCGGCTACGTCAAGCTTCATTACGACGGCCGCGTGCTCTGGGACGACGCGGACATCGTGTCAGTCACGGGATCTCAAGAGATCACCGGCATCGACTTCAACCTGTCCATTGGAGCGACCATCTCAGGCCGAGTCACGGACGCAGATTCCGGGCTGCCGATCTCAGATCTGGCGATTAGCGCGGACTTGGACCGGGGTGGCGCTGGGGCCTACACCTTCACCGACGCCCAGGGCAACTATCTCCTCGCCGGCCTTGCCCCAGGCAGGTACCGCGTCCAGGCAAAGCCCCAGGACAGCGAGGCGGCGGCGGCCTATGTCGAGGAGTACTACAACGGGACGGCCCAGTACGATGATGCCGCCCTCATTACCGTGGCGACCAGAGAAGAGATAGGCGGGATCGACTTCGCCTTGAGGGTCGGTGGCAGCATCACCGGCCGGGTCGTTGACGCGGCCACAGGTCTGCCCGTCCGTGACGTGGACGTCTTCGCGGACTTTGCCAGGGGAGAGTACGCGGCCAACGCGTTCACCGACTTCGACGGGAGGTACACGATCGCAGGGCTGGGGCCCGGCAGCTACCGCGTCGGGGTCAACGCCAGGCAGTTGGGCTATATCGACGAGTTCTACGGAGACCCGGAGTTTGGCGACCTGGTTGACATAACGGGCTCGGAGGCCGTGTCGGGGATAGACTTTAGCCTCGGCGTCGGTGCCATCATCTCAGGCGTGGTGACGGATGCCGAGACGGGGGTGCCTCTAGAGGGGGTCGGAGTGAGCGCGGATTTCGCTGATGGAGGAGGCGCTTCCTATAGCAGGACCGATGCTTTCGGCTTCTACGTACTCACCGGTCTCCCGCCGGGGGTATACAAGGTATCGGTCGAGCCCGAGGACAGCGCGCTTACGATGAGGTACGTCAGGGAGTTCTACGACGACACGCTGCTCTGGGAGGACGCCGACCTGATCACCATAGCCGGCGCCGAGGAGGTGACGGGCATAGATTTCCAGCTAGACGTTGGCGCCACCATCTCGGGCAGGGTGACCGATGCCGCCACCGGACAGCCCCTCTCGGGAGTCGGCGTCAGCCGAGAGGTGGCCCAGGGCGGCGTGTACTTCGAGGTTCGTACGCGCACGGATGGCACCTACGAGCTCGTGGGACTCGCGCCCGGCCTCTATCGCATCGGCGTATCCGGGTTCGACCAGGGCTACATGGAGCAGTTCTACAGCGGAAGACAGAGATATGACGAGGCCGACTTCCTGTCCATCGGTCGCGGTGAGCAGGTCACGGGCATCGACTTCAGCCTGAGTGTCGGAGCATCAATATCCG
>JADFHV010000192.1 GCA_022566975.1 Chloroflexota bacterium | reverse complement strand
GTCCCCGCCGCGACTCAGGAGTGTGTTTCCGTCCCCAACGAGGCTGCGGAAAAAAGGGGTGTGCAGAGGGGCGAAGCCCCTTTGCCGGGAGTCTGAGAGCCTGCCCTGAGCATCGTCGAAGGGGTGTCCCTCAGACACCAATTCTTTCCCCTTCCTGGCCAGAGCCTGTCCTGAGTTAGCCGAAGGAAAGGGGGCTAGGCGGATGGTCGAAAGGGGGTTCAGCACCCTGTTAGGTCAACCCCAAGAATGTAGATCGAGCACGCACCCGCCCGTGTGGTCCCGGGGACGGCGCCGGCGAAACAGGTCTGTGACGGGCGCGGAAATCCCGGCGACGGCTATCTGGACGCCTTGACGGTGTTGGGGCCCCATGCTACTATCGGCAATGCGTGGGCCAAGGTCGGCAGCCCGTCTACGGGCCGGTGCGTGCCCCATACAAAGCCGGGAGGCAGGCGTTCTCGCGCATGAGAATAGACGGAGAGTTGGCCGAAGTATCTCCCAACCGGGACTCGGCGCTTACCCTAGGCGTCTTCGATGGCGTGCATCGAGGTCATCAGCACCTCATCCGCGCGACCGTGAAAGAGGCGCGCAAGTCTGGACTCCTGGCGCTCGTCGCCACTTTCAAGAATCACCCGCGCTCGATATTGCAGCCGGGCTTTAGACCGAGCTATATCACGGGGCTGGACGGCCGGATAAGCTTGATGGGAGCGCTTGGGGTCGACCGCGTGGTCCCCATTACGTTCGACCTGGAGCTGTCGGAGCTGGGGGCCAGGGATTTTGTCGCCCTGCTTCAACGAAGGCTTCGGATGCAGGCACTGGTTGTCGGGCCCGACTTTGCCCTAGGCCGCAAGCGGGAAGGCGACATCGCTACGCTGACATCTCTGGGTAGTGAAATGGGGTTCTCGCTGGTGGTGGCCGAGCTGCTGGAAGATGACGGCCGGCCCGTGCGAAGCACGGTAGTCCGCCAGGCCTTGGCGGAGGGTGACCTGAAGCTGGTGCAGACCTTGCTGGGCCGTCCCTTCGTGCTCGAGGGAGCGGTGGAGACAGGTGCGGGACGGGGCAAGGTCTTGGGATTTCCCACAGCCAACCTGAGGATTGCACCGGACCGAGCCCTGCCGGGTGACGGTATCTACGCGACATGGGCGCTCGTGGGTGAGCGCCGACATATGGCGGCCACAAGCGTCGGTACGCGCCCGACATTCGGAGAGACAGATCGAACTGTCGAGGCGTTCCTGCTCGACTTCGATGGCGACCTGTACGGCAGCGAGGTCCGCCTCGAGTTCGTGCAACGCCTGCGCGACGATGTCAAGTACGACTCTGCCGAGACCCTCAAAGACCAGATTGGCAGGGACGTGGATGAGACGAGGAGAATACTGGGAGCCGTGTCGAGAGCATGAAGCCCGGCCCACTAGCGGTCAGTCAGGCGTGATTTAATCGATGTCATTCTGAACGGTAGTGAAGAATCTGGAGGGGTTGGGGGAGTCCGCGACCTAGCCCGGATGAGCCCCCACTCCAGATTCTTCGTCGGGGACTCCTCAGAATGACAGGCCGGGCAGTATCTTCTCGAATCATCGGAACAGGTGTCACTGACCACAAGGGACGGGCTCAGCGTAACGGAGGGCTATCGGGCTTGGACGAAAAAGCCACCGACACCCTGCTGACTCGGGGGGTTGTCGAGGTCATCGTGGAGTCGGAGTTCACCGAACTCCTGAAGTCCGGCAGGCCCCTGCGTCTGAAGATGGGGTTCGACCCCAGCGCGCCCGACATCCACATAGGTCACGCGGTGGGACTCCGCAAGCTCAGGCAGTTCCAGGAGCTTGGGCACAAGGTCGTACTCATCGTAGGGGATTGGACCGCTCTGATCGGCGATCCCAGCGGCAGCTCCCAGACCCGCCCAATGTTGACCAGGGACGAGGTGCTCCAGAACGCTGAGACCTACCTGGCCCAGTTCTTCAAGATCGTCGACAGGGACAAGACCGAGATACGCTGGCAGAGCGAGTGGTTCGACTCGTTCACCCTGTCGGACGTGATCCAGCTCACCAGCCGGTTCACCGTCGCCCAGTTCCTGGCGCGCGAGGACTTCGCCAAGCGCTACAAGGCGAACCAGCCCATCGCCATCACGGAGCTGCTGTACCCCCTCCTCCAGGCGTACGACTCTATCGCCGTAGAGTCGGACGTAGAGTTCGGGGGCACCGACCAGAAGTTCAACCTCCTCGTTGGACGCGACCTTCAGCAGATGATGGGGCATCGTCCTCAGCACTGCTTCATCATGCCGCTGCTACCGGGGACCGACGGCGTCCAGAAGATGAGCAAGAGCCTGGGCAACTATATCGGCATCGATGAGCCGCCCAACGACATCTTCGGAAAGACGATGTCTCTGCCCGACGCGATGATCATGCCCTGCTTCGAAAACATCACAGACGTTCCCGACGCCGAGCTGTCCGAGATGCGCCGCTCCCTGGCGGCCGCGGACGTGAACCCCATGGAGTTGAAGAAACGCCTCGCTGGAGAGCTGGTGGCCCAGTTCCACGATGTCGAGGCTGCCGCGAGCGCCCGGAGCTATTTTGAGCGCACCGTACAGGGGCGCGAGACCCCCGACGATATCGCCACCTACAGGCTGCCGCCCCCGACGGAGCTTGGGGGGGTGCGTCTCAGCCACATTATGGTCGAGACGAAGCTCGCGGCCAGCTCCAGTGAGGCCAGACGGCTTATTGGCCAGGGAGCCGTCCGAGTGAATGACGTAAAGGTCGAGTCAGACAGCTCGGCCGCGGATCTTCATGCGGGAGATATCGTTACTGTGGGCCGCCGGCGCTGGCTAAGGCTCGAAGGCGGCGAGTCGTAGATACAGGCGTCGAGGGGTCGATAGGCCGGTCCCGGTCTGTCGATGTGAGGCGGTTGCCGTTCGGTGCCCCTAACCTGTAGCATAGGGGCGGATTCCCGCCTCGGGTTTCGCATCCGTCTGATCGTGCTATGACCCCCGCAGGCAAGCCACGCACTGAATTGGCAGAGTACAGACAAAGCTCGCAGAGACAGGAACGACGCCGCTCGCGTCTCGCGGGGCCGGCTGTCAATCCGGCGTTCGCACGAAGTCTGGATGAGCTGGTGGCGGTTGCCCGAAGAGGCCACCGGCCGGACAGCGATTTCTTCAATCCGACCGACAGGTGGCTCGTCGACCGGATGCCCGTCCTTCAGGACCTCCCGGGCGAGCGCAGAGAGGCGATACTGAGAGAGGCGGCCCAGATCGAGCGGGAGGCGGCGAAAGCGAACGAGGCAAACAAGGCGGCCGCTCGGGCAGGGCCCGATGTGGTGGTGCGTCTCGACACCGGCGGACTGGGTTTTTTCAGCCAGCTTGGCGTGGCCAGGCGTCCCGACCTCACACGATACTTTATCGATGGCTTCACCGCGAACCGCGACGGCCTGGCCTTCGATGAGACCAACCAGGAGCTCTTCGCCGAGGTCCTTCCCCAGATCACGCGATACCTCAAGGAGTGTTTCGCGGCGGGCGACACGGTCGTCCAGAGCGACAGGCAGATCGGTGACGCCCCAGGCCGGTCTTTCCACGCACGCCAGCTCCTATCTGGCACCCGTTATCTCCAGCTCCCCTACATGTGGCGTCAGCTCACTTTCGAGCTGTCGGTGTCTGAGCGAGAAAGGCCGCCCGACATCCTCGAGATCTCCATGCCGACGTGGCTCGATGACGTGGGGCTCGGCGACGGGCTGAAGGACCGAATAAGGAGTGCGGGGCTTACCCAGCTCATCTTTAAAGCGCCCACTAAAGGGCTGTCCCTTCACCTTGGCTTCGACTACGTCGGCGAGCACAAGATGGGACCGCTGTCCATCGCCATGTTCCTGGTGAAGCGGGCCAACGGGCTCGCCATTCAAGCGGCCCTCAGTGTCGCGCGGGTCAGAGACTTGAAGGGCACCCTGAGAAACACCGCCGTGGTCACCCTGGGGCCGTCCCTCCACGGAAAGAGCACCCTCACGATTATGATCGAGCTGGCGGGAAGCGAGCTCGCTCAGCGCCTCGGCCTGTCCGACGAGCCCGCCGAAGGAGTCTTCCCGATGAACGACGATATCGTCCTCCTTCAGGAGCTGGCCACTCCGGTGCGGACTACCCGGAACGGGACCCCCGTCACCATCTCCCACGGGATCGACGGGACCGAAAACAACTTTTACGCGGTCCCCTTCGGCCTGACGTACGACGATGATCCCATAACGTACGATGTCTTGCGCGGGACGAAGGACGCCCCAAACCCCCAGGAGACCCTGGAGAACGTGCCCTTCGACGCGGGAAAAGGCCAGCCGGACTTTCTCCGCAACCCCGTCCGTAATATGCGCATGATCCTGTCCCGTCCAAGGCTTCTGTCCAGGAAGGGTGTCACTCATCTGCTGGAGGAGATGACGGACGGGACCCGGACCGACTCCGTTCACGTGCCGATGGCCCACACGGACAGGGTCTTCTGGCAGGCCGTGATGCGGCAGAACACCGTCATACCGCCGCTCAGGCGTCTCGATCTCAAGAAGTACATAAGAGTACTGATGTACGGTGAAGCCGTCCAGATGGGCGCCGCGGCCGGGGCCATTGGTAAGCCCTACGTCGAGTACTTCTCCGACCCGTTCATCATCGGGCTTGAGGATGAAAACGCCAACCTCATGTACCGGATACTGAAGGAGATGGCGGACGGCGGTCTGCCACAGCACTACTACGTCTTCAACACCGGCGGACTGGGAGCCGAGACCAATGAGGAGGCCAGCGGACCACACTACAGGAATATACCGCGAGAGCTGACCCTCATGCTGCAGGAGGCCCTACTCCGGGACGCGGTCACGTTCGAGTACGACCCGGTGCTTCGCACCGACGTGGCCACCGCCGTGGTGGACTCGAGAGGCGACGAGGTCCTGGACCTC
>JADFHV010000191.1 GCA_022566975.1 Chloroflexota bacterium | reverse complement strand
TTACCCCCATTTAAACCAGGCGTACGCCAGGTTGTACCCCAAGACCTATGCGCCCCGAGAGTACACCGACAGTGTGCTGAAAGTGGTGGATGAAGCGAGGCTGGCCTGGGGTATGTCGACTATGGAACCGACCCGTGAGCTAAAGGGACAGCAACAGCAGCTACAGTTGGCTCTTACCGCCTGAGGCAGATCGCCGTTTTCGTCCTGTTCCTTCGCCGTGCGGCTGGCGAACTTATTCGCCTTCTCGAAGGCTAGGACATCGCGAAGGCGATAACGAACGCTGCGCCCAAAGTACGTGACCAGCGGTCCGACACCTGCCGCGCGCAGATTCCGGATGTGCTTGACCGACATACCCCAGCGCGCTGCTAGCCAGTTCTCGTCAAAGTAGAGCGCCTTGGGCGCCACCTTGTCCGGCTGCGCAGTCAACTTCGAGATCAACGCGTTCAACCGCGCAATCTCCTTCCGTGCCCGCGTGGGACACTGCACGATCTGATCGATTCGAGCAGCTTCGGCCTGAGTCCTCTTTGCCATCCGAGGGGGCATTGCGATTGCCGCTGTCGAAGTCGCTTCGGTAGTCGCCCCCAGGTTAGCCTTGACCTTGGCCTTGGTCTTTGTAGCCATTAACGACCACCTCCTGTTGCGTCTAGACCGTTTCGGAAAACTAGCAGTCGCCATGCCGGACTGCTAGTCCCATATGATAAATCAGCCCAAATGGCTTGTCAACAGATTCAGAGACGGCCCGTTATCTATCCGCCGGTCATGCGCGTGTCCGGCGGTCATGCGCGCGAGTGCGCGTTGACTGAGACGAGCCCTGCCCGTATCATCGACCCATGGAGTACTCCGGTAAAGCCTCCCAGACGGTAGCGCTTGTGAGCACCGGCCGGCTGTTGGTACAGGCGACCCGGCCCAAGCAGTGGACCAAAAACCTCCTCGTCTACATGGCCCTCTTCTTCACGGTCAACGAGACGTGGGATGCGGGCGACATAGGTGAGCTGCTGCCCCTTCTCGGGAAGACGACCCTGGGCTTCCTGATATTCTCCGCGCTGAGCGGAGCGGTCTACCTCGCCAACGACATCTTCGACGTGCAGCGGGACCGTCTGCATCCCAGGAAACGGTACCGCCCCGTCGCCTCCGGTCAACTGCCCGTCAGCACCGCCTGGGCGGCGGCCGGCGTCCTCGCGGCGGGAGGCGTTGCCTCTGCTTTCTTGCGGGAACCGCTCTTTGGCGGGATCGCAACGGCATATCTGGCCACTATGACCGCCTACACGCTTGTTCTCAAGCGGCTCATCGTGCTCGACGTCTTCGCCATCAGCGCTGGCTTCGTGCTGCGCGCCGTGGCCGGCGCCGCCGTGATCCAGGTGCCCATCTCGCCCTGGCTTTACATCTGCACCGGCCTCGGAGCCCTGTTCATCGCGCTGGCCAAGAGGCGTAGCGAGCTTGCGCTGGCCGGCGAGCGCGCCTCAAGTCAGCGGGACACCCTCGAGTGGTACACCAAGGGGCTTCTGGACCAGCTGACCGCGGTGGTCGCCACCTCCGTGGTCATGGCCTACAGCTTCTACACCTTCACGGCACACAACCTGCCCGACAACCACACGATGATGCTGACCATACCTTTCGTGGTCTACGGCGTCTTCCGGTACACCTACCTCATGCACGTAAAGGGCGCGGGCGAGAACCCGGAGGAGACCCTGACCTCTGACGTGCCGCTGATCATCACGATAGTGTCGTGGCTCGCCACTGCGGCCACGGTGCTCGTGGTCTTCCGAGGCTAAGAGACCATGGTCCCACCGGATGACCTGTTCGGCGCCATCCCCATCTGGCTCGGTGTATACGTCGTCTCGGCCTTCGCCTTCGCGCTGGCGGGCGCCATCAACTACCGCCGTTTCCTCCGCCTCGTGCTGCTGGGTAGACCCGCTGATCGCCTTGACCACCCGGTCCGGCGGATCACTGGCGCAATCCCGCTGATATTCGGGCAGCGCAAGGTGCTGCAGAGCGTGTCGCTGCGCAGGGACAGGGCCGGACTCACCCACTTCTTCATCTTCTGGGGCTTCCTCTCCTTCCTCACCAGCTACATCCTCTTCATCTTCGCCGACTCGGCCTGGCGGCCCCTCTCGGCAAAGCTGTTGACTGAGACCGGGGTCGAGGTCTTCGTCTTCTATCTGGACGTTCTCGCCGCGATCTTCTTCTTTGTGCTGACCTGGGCGGCGCTTAGGCGCTGGGGCGCCAGACCAAACCGGCTCATCTTCGACCTGACACAGAAGAAGGAGTCGGCCGTCATCCTGTTGCTCATCGGGCTCCTGATGATGCTGACCCTCCTGACCGAGGCCTTCTACGAGGCCTCCGGTGGCCAGGGCCCCCACGCCTCGGCGCCCATCGGCTCCGCCATCGGCGGCCTCTTCGACTCCGCCGGCATCAGCGAGGGCGTCGCCAACGGCCTCCAGGGCTTCTTCTGGTGGACCCACCTGGGCCTGATCCTGGGCTTCGGCCTCTATATCCCGTTGTCGAAGCACATGCACATCATCGCCGCCCCGATCAGCTTCCTCACCCGGTCTCTGGAGCCGCGGGGCACCCTGTCGACCCCGAAGGACCTGGAGACCGCCGAGGCCTTCGGCGCGGCGAAGGTCCAGGACTTCACCTGGAAGGAGCTCCTGGACGGCTACGCCTGCGCCGTCTGCGGCCGCTGCACGGACGCGTGTCCGGCCCACCTCACCGGAAAGACCCTCTCCCCGATGCACATCGTGGAAAACCTGAAAGAGCACCTCCTGGAGACCGGCCCCGGCATCATCCGCGGCCGGGACCCGCAGGACGAGAAACCCCTGATCGGACGATGGATTCAGGAAGAGGCCATCTGGGACTGCCTCACCTGCGGGGCCTGTGTAGAGGTGTGTCCGGTCGGCGTCGAGCACATCGACACCATCGTCGACGTGAGACGTCACCTGGTGATGGAGCAGGCCAAGATGCCGGACACCGCCAGGAACGCGCTCCAGAGCATGGAGCAGCGGGGCCACCCCTGGAGAGGCACCACCTACACACGGACCGACTGGGCCGAGGGATTGGACGTCAAGACCCTGGCGGACCACCCCGACGCCGAGGTGCTTTTTTGGGTGGGCTGTACGCCGGCTCTCGAGCAACGAAGCCAGGCGGTCGCCAGGTCCATGGTCTCCGTCCTCAAGCGCGCGGGCGTGGACTTCGCGATTCTCGGAGCCGAGGAGACGTGTACCGGCGACCCGGCGAGACGCATGGGCAACGAGTACCTCTACCAGACTCTCGCCCAGCAGAACATCGAGACGTTCAACCGCTACAACGTCAAGAAGGTCGTGACCATCTGTCCACACTGCTTCAACACCATCAAGAACGAGTACCCTCACCTGGGCGGCGACTATGAGGTGCTGCACTACAGCGAGTTCGTCTCAGAGCTGATCGACCAGGGCAAAATCAAGCCCGTTGCCACCATCGACGCAACCGTCGCCTACCACGACTCCTGCTATCTGGGCCGACACAACGGCGTCTACGACGCTCCCCGCAAGATAGCGCAGGCCATTCCCGGCGTCCGGTTGGTGGAGATGGAGAGGTCCCGGGAGCGTGGGTTCTGCTGCGGCGCGGGGGGCGGCCACATGTGGATGGAGGAGAGCCGCGGGCCCAGAGTCAACCACGTGCGCACCCAGCAGTTCCTGGAGACGGGGGCCGACACCGTAGCCGTGTCGTGTCCCTTCTGCCTCCAAATGTTCGTAGAGGGCATCGAGTCCACGGCCGACGGCGGCCAACAGGCCCGCGACCTGCTGGAAATCCTCGACGAGAGCCTGGAGAAAAGCTAAGGCAAGAACGCGGAGGCCAACATTTCTCGTGAGTTCATGGTGGTCATCGAGCGCGACAATGAAGGTTTCCTGGTTGGCAGCGTCCCTTCCTTGAAGGGCTG
Source organism: Chloroflexota bacterium (assembly GCA_022566975.1). Next base: position 989 of record JADFHV010000191.1, on the reverse strand, counting down.
CCATACACAGGCCGAGTCCATGGACGACCTCCTTGAGCGAATCAAGGAGGCGATTCAGCTCTGCTTGGAAGTTGCGGGCGCGGATGTCCCCGACCACCTCGAACTCATTGGAGTCCAGCGAGTCGAAGTGTGAGCCGCCTACCGAGGGTCACTGGGCGGTCTGCCCTCGTAGGGGCGGTAGACCGTTGTCATTCCGAGGAGCCCAGCCGGACTGACGAGGGGGGAGCACGTCCGGGGCGACGAGGAATCTGGAGTTGGGGGGCGACCCTAGCGCCGGGTCCGATATCCCCGCTGCCCCAGATTCCTCGTCGGGGACTCCTCGGAATCACAGTGTGGACCCTCTCACGACCGCTACACCTGCTCCCTCAGCCACTCCCTGAAGTCGTCGGACAGCTCGTCCCGCTCCAGAGCGGCGTAGACCGACGCCTTCAACAGCCCGATCGGCGTGCCGACGTCGAAGTGGACGCCCGGGAACCGGTACGCGTAAGCCTTCTGGGTCGAAAGCAACGCCGCAATGGCGTCGGTGAGCTGAATCTCCCCCAACGCGCCCGGCGTGGCCCCCTCGATCTCGTCGAAGACCTGCGGCGTCAGCACGTATCTCCCGATGATTGCCAGGTTGGAAGGCGCCTCCTCCACGCTGGGCTTCTCCACCATCCCCACGATCTCCGAGAGATAGCCGCCCATCGGCCTCGGATCAACGATGCCCAGGCTCGTCACCTGTGCGTCGGGCACCTCCTTGACGGCGATGACGCTGCCTCCGGGGTGTGTTCCCGAACCGCACAGGAAAACTCCTTTCATGGGGGTGCGGGACTCCAACCGGTTTTCCCACATATATTCAGGGAGAATTTCGCCATGGAAGATGTGCCCGCCGGTGAGACCTAATTTTTCCTCAATATCGGGTAAACGAACCTGTCATGCTTGTCAAACCGTTATTGATATCTATCTCTATCTTTTACTCACTACAACACATTTATTTGGTATGGTCGAAG
>JADFHV010000190.1 GCA_022566975.1 Chloroflexota bacterium | reverse complement strand
CTAGAGGAGATACGCGCCGAGTTTGAGGCCGCCGGCCCCGCCCCTGCTCCTGGAGTCGGGGGGATGGACGAGGTCAAGGTCGGGTTAATCGACCCGCCGGACGGCGCCGAGGTCATCGTTGGGACCACCCTATTCGTCAAGGCCGAGATCGGCTTCGGTCTCACTTCACAGGGGTCGGGCGAGGTCGCTCTCCTGGTGCAGGTCGCCGACCAGAGACACGATACCTTCGCCTCAGTCACCGTGGGCCTGGAAGACGGAGGCGTGACCGTCGAGGGGAGCTTCGTCGTCCCCGACCGGTCGGCCACGGAGATACTCGTCCACCTGCGACGAGCGGATGGGGCGGTTCTGGCGCAGGTCCGGGCCGCCACCTACAAGATCGTCCAGCAGCCGTTGGGCCCTGTTGTGGCGGGTGCAGACCACCTGGAGGTCTCGTCTATCGAGCCGCCGTCGGGCACGCCACTGGAACCGGGGACCGTCGTGCGCATCATCGCTAAGGTCGCGTACATCTTCCAGTCCCAGCCCTCGGGCTTCGTCCAGCTGGGGTACCGGGAGCCAGGTGGGGGCTTCTCCCAGATCGCCGAGCAACAGGTAGGCCGGGGGTCCGACGAGAGGGAGATCGTCTTTGACGCCAGTCTCACCGTGCCCGACCAGCCCACCATACGGCTGTTCGTCTCCCTTGCGGGAGCGGACGGCGGGCCCATCCGCACTATCGAGGTTGCCGCCTATCCGCGTGCGGAGCTGCCGCCCGGCCCGGCGAGTAACGGCCGCCAGGGCGGCGTGCTGCGGATCGCCCTGGGCGGCGACCCGGCGCCCAACGGCGGCTTCGACTACTACACGCGGCCCAGCTCCCGGTTGCTCCAGGCCATCTCCCCGGCGTTCAACGGGCTGGTCGAGCAAGACACCCAGGACCCCTCCAGCATAGTGCCGGGTCTGGCCGCGAGTTGGGAGATCAGCTCCGACGGCGCCGGGTGGACCTTCACGCTCCGGCAGGGCGTTACGTTCCACAATGGCTCGTCGCTTGACGCCGGCGACGTCGCCCTGACACTCGAATACATCCTGACCAACGCCAGCTCTGTCGTCCGCGAGGACCTGGCCAGGATGGTCGCCAAGTGGGATGTTAGAGACGACCGAACCCTGTTCGTGATACTCAACCAGCCCTTCGCCGCATTCCTCCCGGTCCTGGGCCAGGGCTTCATGAACGTCTATCCAAGCGAGGTCATGCGGGAGGCGTTGGACTCGGGCTTCCCCACCGACCCGCGAGTGGCGTTGACCGGGACCGGACCCTTCCGGTTCAGCGTGTACGCGCCGGGCGAGAAACTGGCATACGAGAGATGGCCCGCCTACTTTGTCACTGACAGGCCCTACCTCGATCAACTGGACATGTTCATCATCCCCAACGGCGACAGGCGCATGGCGGCGCTGCTCACCGGCCAGATCGACCTGTCCCTCGAGCGTCTGACGCCGAAGGAGTCCGCCGGGCTGGCTAACCAGGGGTTCACGGTCTCGACCGGCCCCCTGCTTCTAGTACGGACGGTAGACTTCAACACGCAGGCTGGGCCGTGGCGGGAACCACCGGTGAGGAGGGCGGCCAGCGTCGCCATCGATCGCGCAGCCATCCGCGAGGTGCTGCTGGGCGGACAGGGAAGTGGAGGCTACTATATGCCCCCGTGGGGGCCGTGGGCGTCTGAGTCCGTCCTGTATGACCCGGAGCGGGCCAAAGCGCTACTGGCGGAGGCCGGGTTCCCCGACGGCTTCAAGACCACGATGACGGTCTCCCAGTTCGCGGACCGCCTGAATGTGGCTGAGATCGTTGCCGAGATGTGGTCCCAGTTCGGGATCGAGACCGAGGTGGAGATAACGGAGTTCGCCACCTGGGCAGCACGGATTCGGGCCGGCGAATACTCGACGAGCATCGGGGGGTCCGCCTTCGCGGTGGACGACCCCGACGTAATTCTGAGGCGCCTCTACGCCTCGGACGGCGCCGCGAACTTTACCGGCTTCAGCAGCCCCCTCTTCGACAGACTTCTAGAGATGCAGTCGACCATGGCAGACCCGCAGGAGCGTCGCGGGATCGTGGCAGAGATGCAGAGCATACTCGCGGACCTGTCGCCGTCGGCGGTGGTGTACTGGGACGACATGCGCCAGGGCGTCTCGCCCGATATAAAGGACTACTTCCTGCCGCAGTCGCTGCGATCGCGGATCAACTTCGCCAACGTCTGGCTGGACAGGTAGCTTCCAGCGCTGCGGGTTCACCCCACCCCGCCTCGATACCCGCACTGCCGGTCCAGCGAAGACGAGGACTACCCTCTGTCGACGACGGTCTGCCGTCTCCGTCGGGGTCCCGACACGTCGGGACCCTGAACGGTGCCTGGCTCATGACAGTGTACCTGGTCTCTAGGCACGCCCTACTCAGAGCCTCTAACAAAACCCTTCTAGAGTACCGCCCCCGTGAACGGGGCGGCATCGCTCCCCGCCTGCCCTGATGCCACACCCAGAAGGGTGCGGTCGATACCTGCGGGCCACACCACAGGCTCAGGCGAGGGTTGGGAGCGGGTTTGATGTAGTCTCTTCGTTTCCCTCAGCGACGGCAGCGAGGATCAGAGACGGGCGCCCCGCGACGCATCCCGACACGTCTGGAGCCTCGCCGAAGGCCACTCTCTGGGAGACTCATGCCCGCCGGTACACCGTTGACAGCTTAGAACGCCCGTGCTATAGTATCAACCGGGACGGACCCGTGTGGCCGTCCCTTTTTTGTGGCTTCGGACTCCGCTAGACCAGACCTCCGGGCACCGGCCGATGGAACAGAATAGGACAAAACGGCGCAGATTTTTCTACCCCCCCTTCCAAACAGCCCACCCGCCGGGCCCAGGACCAGGCGGCCCGCCATGGCCGCCGGCGCGCCCGGCGTCACCAACACCGGGACCGCGTCTTCAGGCGTCCCACCGTGTTCCAGGACGGCTCCTTCCCGCATGTCGCGTCACCATGCTCGCGAGGGACCACTCCTGCGCCCGGACGTCCCGCCCATCCGGATGCGATCATCCCTGCAGACGCGCCATCTTCCGTGAATGGTCGGCGGAGAGTTGTGCTAGCATGGCGCCATCCAGGCGCCGCGCCAACCCCGGGTGCACGCGATGAAGTTCGGTATGCTCTTCGTCCGCAGAGCAAGCAGCCCCACCAAGTAGCTCTGGAGTGAGGAGGACGCCGGTGAATCAGCTGCTCTCCAACCGCTACGTGCTCCGGGTCATATACTACCCGTGGATACTGCTTCCCTATCCGGTGAGGAAGGTCGTTACCGCCGCGGGGATATGGTCGTTTCTTCTTCTCAGACGCCTTAAGCGGACGGACCGGCGCACGGACGCGACCCCGGTGAAAAAGCTGTTTACCCTGTCGTTCTGGGGGGTCCCGCGAGTAGACGCCGCGGCGTACACGCTGACCGTTGACGGGACCGTCGGCCGGCCGCTCCGCCTGTCCCTGGACGAGCTCAAGGCGCTACCGCAGGTCGAGCGTCCGGTCACCCTGGACTGCGTGGGCGGTTCACGGAACAACTTCGTGATGACCGGAGTGTCCTTTGCGACTTTGATCGAACGCGCCCAGCCTGGACCGGACGCCCAGATCGCTGTCTTCCACTGCGCCGACGGGTACTTTACCAGCTACCCCGTGGAGGACCTGGTCCACGCCGAGGCGTTCATGGCCTACGCGGTCAATGGGGAGGAGATGTCCGTCCACGGCTATCCGCTGAGGTTGGCCCTTCCCGGCAGGTACGGCTACAAGTGGGCCAAGTGGGTCGTGCGAGTTGAGCTCGTGCCCGGCCCCAGTCTCGGCTACTGGGAGAAGCGTGGTCTTCCGGACCGGGCCCGGGTGGGAGACATCTGGTAATAGCAGGTCGAGGGTTGAGGAAGGCATTGCCGGCGCCGGACCGTCGCAGGCTCACCGTCTGGGCCGCGGTATTTTTGGCGCTTGCGGCAGCCGCCTGCGGCGGTGGTGACGCTGGGCCGCCGACCGTCGAGCAGGATGCCTCGATAGCCTCGCCCACACCGGGTCCGAGTCCGGAATCGATTGTTGCATCGCCGACCCGGGGCCCTACACCAGGCCCGGTGGTTGCAACGGCTTCGCCTCCGGTCGGAAGGACGCTGGCCTCCGGTGAGTTGTCGCTGCCGGCCGCGGCAGCCTTCGGCGAGCCGGGCTTCCACGAGGTCCTGACCGCCGTGCACTCGTTGCCCGAGGACCTCGGCGACGTCTCGGGAAGGACCCTGGTGCTCAGGCTCTGGGACGCCGGCCGTCCCGATGTGGCATGCTCCACTCAGCACCCGCTCTCCGGGTGCGCAACCGTTGACTGGTCCGATGCGCCCGGCCGGCCCAATGTGCCGGCGGGAGGAGTGTTCAGAAACGCCGTAACCCTTCGGCTCCGGGGAGCGTACCCTGTTCCTGAGCGACTCGGGAGGTCTGCGGGACGAGCCGGACCCGTTCAAGCCAGGCTGACCGCACGCGGCGGTGGGCGGTACCGCCCGCGAGTGGAGAGGCCGCTTACCCGGCGACATCCTGCCCGGCAGCCGGCTCGATCTGCGGCTGGTGATGACCAAGTTTGGCGCGCCGGGCGTCCGAGTCGGCTACGAGCTTTTGCTGATGGGACCCTAGCAGGCTGATGAAGGATGAGGAGTGCAGAGGGGCGGAGCCCCTTTGCCGGGAGTCTGAGGGTGTCCCTCAGATATCTTTTCGCCTACCCTTCCTGGCCAGGAAGGGGGCCAGGGGGATGGTCGAAAGGCTTTTTCACCAGCCTGCTTACGAAGGCCATCGACAGCAGCTTCCCGGATGGAGCATCGCCACAGGTCCGATATGCACACGCGGCGTCGTCTTGTTTCTGCTCCGTCAGGAAGAAGGCCGGACCAATCAGAGGCTCCGAGGTGATTTCCATG
>JADFHV010000189.1 GCA_022566975.1 Chloroflexota bacterium | reverse complement strand
AGGTCTACACTTATCCCGTGGGGCAGGGCTTCGTCCCGTTCCGCGAAGACTTCGTCCATCTGCTCTTCCGTCAGGGCGACGTGGAGCCTGCCGTGATGTGTGAACTCGGTGGGATAGCCCAGCTCATCGTCCAGCGTCGGCCATATCTTCAGGGACTCCGCGGCCAACGGTACCAGCGGCGGCTCGTCAACCCGTTCGCTGACCATCCCGCCATTTCGCCCGGAGGCCTCGGCCCCAACGGTTCCCTTCTCGATCACTACAACGTCCTTGCCCGCCCTAGCCAGAAAATAGGCCGAGCTAAGGCCCGAAACGCCACCCCCGATGACGACTACATCTGCACTGTCGACAGGCATGATGCCACTCCAATGGTCCGGTCTGTGTCGCCCGGCCTACCCCAACTCCTTGACCTTATCGGTGGGGTATCCGAACCACTTGACCCAGTCCCTGCGCACCTGCTCCGTCTCTTCGTGGGCCCACATGACCTTCAGCGGCAGCGGTCGTACAGGCGGCCGGTAAGACATCATAGGCACATCGGCTATGTCGATGCTAGACTCCTCGGCCAGCAGCAGCGACACCTGCTCGCGGCAACGGCGGCCCTGGCAGTGGCCCATCCCAGCCCTTGTCAGGCGCTTGACCTGGTCTGGGTTGACCGGGCCGTCTTTCACCAGGGTCTGGAGGCTCCGGCGGCTCATATGCTGCGATTCCCATTCCAGATACCGCGGAGGCTGCACGCCGATGAGCTCAGCACGCGTAACCTCCTCGCACTGGCACGCGAAGATATCCAGCCCACCGGCGTTGACGAGGGACTGAAGCCACCTCTTCCAGCCGGTGTGCACCTCAGTCGGTGTTGCGGCGACAGCGCCGGCCTGGATCTCAGCCCTCCGGGCGAGGGCCGTCACGCTGTCGATAGCACCCAGCGACTCGGCCGCGGCAACTCCGGCCAGGCGACCCTGATTCCGTGCGATCTCGGGGTCCAGGATCATGCCATCGTGGAAGCCGGCGACGTCACCGGCCACGAACACGGTATCGACGCTGGTCCGCATCCAGTCGTCGTGGTCCGGCACGTATCCGCCAAGCTCGGACTTGAAGGTAAGGTCGCAGTCCAGCAGATTGAGGAGCTCTACGTTGGGCACCAGGCCGATGGCGAGGCACACAGTGTCGGCGTCGATAACCTTTTCAGAGCCGGCAACCGGCTCGTTACTGTCGTCGATCTCGACCAGCACGACGGACTCGATATCGTCGGTCTTGCCGGTGGCCTCCTTAACGGTGTGGGAGGAGTATAGCTTTACGCCCTTGCCCTGCAGCCCCCTCCAGAGGGCCTCGTCGCCGCGCACGGAGGGGAACACGTCCACGACAGCAGCTACCTCCACGCCCCTGTCCTGCGCCATCCTGGCGGTGTTGAGGCCCAGGTTGCCCGAGCCCATGACCACCATGCGCCGCGAGGTCAAAGCCTGGTATCGACTCATCAGCGAGTAGGCGCCGTTGGCCCCCATCGCGCCGGCCATGTTCCACCCGGCAAACGACATGCCCAGGTCCCGGGAGCCGGCTGCCACGATGAGCCGGTCGTACTTTATCACCCACGACTGCTCGTCGTCGGCCAGGCCGAGCTGCGGGCCGTCGAGGGCCCTGCTAGTCTCGATATTACGAAAGGCCCCCCACACACACGTCCCAAGCTGGATGTCGACGCCGGCTTCCTCCGCCTCCGCCAGAGCGTCGTTAGCCGCAACTACCCTCTCCAGCATTACGGCCTTGTTGCGCAGCGTGCTCATGATCCGCTGGCCGAAGAACTGGGGGACGTCCAGCCCCATCATGGACATGCCGATGGGGTTTTCGTCGATGAGCGTGACCTGCACTCCCGCCTTCGCCGCTTCGATGGCGGCGGCCGTTCCCGATACCCCCGCCCCCACAACCACCAGTGGCTTGGATTCCATGTGAGACCCCTCCCGTTGGTCCGGAGTCATGCTCTACATCACATGTGTCTAGATGGACCTATTTCAAAAACCCTCAGCCACTTGGTCCTCGTCTCCCTTGGCAAGGGAGAGGGGGACAAGAATGAATCTGGGGGTTACCCCTTTGGCGATGCTCAGGGCAGGCTCCCAGGCCCCACCAGAGTCCCGACTATTCGGGACTCTGGACTCCCCCATCAGCTACTTTTGAAATGGGTTCGATGTGGATTGTCCGCAAGGGGCGAGAACGACACCCGGGTGCAGACAGACTAACGTCGGAAAGAGTGGCCTACGCGGCTTTTCGCGGCGATGAGATCCGGTCCGGCAGGGCGCCACGCAGGGGCTTGATGTAGTCGACGCCGAATCCACAGCACGTGCCTATGACCTGGGCTCCCATCCCGACCCAGCTGGCGGCCTCCCGCGTGAACTCCTCTGCAGTCTCTTCGTTGCCAACGCTACTGTCCTGCCAGGTCTCGAGGTAGTCGCGTCTGCCCGCATCCGGATAGGCGACTATGGGGCCAGACCATTGGTCGAGCATGACCTGAAGCGCCGCCGTGGTGTCACCTATCTTGGCGTGGAACACGCCAAGCACGTCGGGCCTCAGCGGTGCGATCTCCCCGATGGCGTCGACCAGAGTCATATCATGGTCGACCGTCCGCCAGTTCGAAGGCCACATCGGCACCCCCATATAGCGGGCGGCACCCATACTCAGCCTGACCGCCTGTCCATCCGGCGCCACGGAGACCGTAAATGCCACCCAGACCGGGAGCCCCGTGGCCTTGGCCGCCTCGGTCGCAACCACCCTCGACTCGTTGTCGGCCCACATGTGCTCGATCAGGAAAAGGTCCACCCCAGACTCGGCCAGGATCTCCGCCTGCTCGTTGGCGTAGGCCCTCAGCTCGTCCGTCGAGATGCTGACGCCGTAGCCGTAGCCGCCGGTGCCGCCCAAAAGCGTCCCGGTCCTGCGGTCGCGAACGGGCATTCGGCACGAGATGGAGCCGGCGATGTACACGGGCCTTTGGCCAGCGGCCCGGTCCCTGGCCTCCAGCGCCGCGTCCACGGCCCGCGCGTTTATCTCCCTTACCATCTCGCCGTACCCGGACGCCTCCAGCGCAGGACGTATGGTGTTGAAGGTGTTGGTGGTGATGATGTCGGCCCCCGCCCGAATGTAACGCTCGTGCATCTGCCGCACCGTTGCCGCGTGCGTGTAGTTGCCGGGGCCGCACCATGAGACCGGGTCCATGGGCACGCCCATGGCCTGGAGCTCCGTCCCGACGGCGCCGTCCAGGATGATCACTTCACCCTGGTCCATACGGCTTTTCAGGTTGTCATAGTTGACCATGACCTAGTCCTCCCTTGTGGCTCCGCACCCGACACGTCCCCCTTTTCTTCGGATCACGGGCAAATAACCATCTCAAGATGGCAGATGCCCTTTCCCCACCCCCCTAGAGGGGATTTCCTACGGGGGCACCTCCTTTCGACGGGCTCAGGGCAGGCCCCCAGGCCCTCTGCCAGAGTCCCGACAACTCGGGACTCTGGACTCCCCCAGAAAGGATTCTGGGCGGGAATTCCCCATATCAGGCTGCCTGGACCCAAGCAAGGCACCATCCTCGACGAGAGCCATCGTAGTGTCACTGACAGATGCCGTCAACCACCGCCACCAGAAGGAAGAAGGCATCATCGCGATGCCGAGGTCCGCCCTGCCAAGTGACGTGGCTCAGCTAACGGGTAATTGCGGATGCCACAGGTTGGAAGCACGCCATCGCATCTAGCAGCTGGTCTACGTCGGTCCTGGAGAAGTCACCCATCAGGCAGATCTGGATCCAATTTCGGCTACGCAGGTACTTGCTGTTGTAGTTCAGCAAGAAGCCGGCCCGGGCATCAGGTTCGTGGGCCTACGACCGCTGTCCTCGACCGAGTGATGGAACCGGCCTGAGAAGTCCTCCTCTAGCGTAGTCAGGTCACGGTACATTGGCTGGTAGAGAGCTCGTGGCGTGCCTACCCTCTGCCCAAAGGGCACGAAGCCGAGCTGCCGGTACAGCTTCTCCTGCTCGACGTTGCCCGAGATAACGCCAAGATCATAACCGCTGTCGATGCAGTGCTTGGCCAGCATGGTCAGGAGGCCCTGGATCACCCGGCCCTTGCGTCTCGACTTCGCTATCGATAGGAGCCTGATCTCACAGACCGATCTTCCGGCAGGCAGATACTTGTCGATATTGCCTAGCTTTTGGTCGAGCGAGAACGGACGCCGGTCCCGAACCGCCACCATTCCGACCAGCTCGTCTCCGTTCAGACAGATAAAGTACGTGTTCTCACTGTGGAACGGGTCCACAAGCCGCCGCGACGTGTTCGGGTCGTGCTGAGGCACCTCCTCCACGAAGGTCGCGTAGTTGAGTTCAAAGATCCGCTCGAACTCCCACTCTTCCGTGGCTATCTTGAACGTGTGACCGGAGTCGGTGCGGGCAGTCACTGTCGGCGTTCTAGACAGAGAGGGAGAACGTAACGCCGCGTGTTCGGCCAAGGTCGGCTAGTCATATACCCTCCTTGACGGCTTCATGCGTTTCGCGATCATGGCCCGCAGACTCACTCGGTGGTTGAATACTATCAACGCAGCGAGAATTACGAGGGCTATGACGTTGATCTGAGGGTGCCTTGTGAGAACTGCTACCAGAGGCGTGAGCGCAACGCCAATTAGTCCGCTCGCCGTCACATTCCGCGATACAAGCCACGCCCGTTATCGCAATCACATTCCCTTCCTGTCCCCTGATTCTTAGTCCCCGTAGAGCGGAACCCTTTATAATTCGTCTCATGCGAACGCTCTTGGCCTGGGGTTTCATTGTCGCTATAGTCGGGCCCGTTCTAGCTGCCTGCGGTGAGGCTGAGCCAGTATCCACCCCGAGGCCGACGGCTCCAGGACTCTCGGTTGTGGTCACACCGGTAGCAGATGCCTCCCCCACCGCATCACCGATTGC
>JADFHV010000188.1:677-4950 GCA_022566975.1 Chloroflexota bacterium | reverse complement strand
CGAGCCCACCATTAGTGACGTGGTCTGGCCCTTCAGGGCCAACCGGGATTGTCATCCTTTAGGGTGCCGCAGGCAACTGACCTGTCATTCTGAGGAGTCCCCGACCAAGAATCTGGAGGTGGGGCTGCTCCGACTTACGACTAATAAGGCACGCTCGTCTTGAACTCCTCGATAGCCGTCTTCAGGGAGGCCCCGATCTCGTCGGTCAACTCTTTGGCTTCGGCGATATTCTGAAGCACCTCCGGGTGGTTGGAGTTCATGAACCCTAGGAACGCCCTCTCCATGGCCTGTACCTTCGATAGCTCCACGTCGTCCAGGTGGCCGTTGACCAGTGCATAGAGTATGCACGCCTGCTGCTCCATGGGCAGGGGCACGTTCTGGTCCTGCTTGAGCACCTCAGTCGCGCGCTGTCCACGCTCGAGCTGCGCTCGCGTGGCGCTATCGAGATCGGCGGTGCCGAACTGGGCGAACGTAGCGAGCTCCCTGTACTGGGCCAGGTCGAGGCGAAGGCGGCCCGCCACGCTCCGTATCGCCCGCGTCTGCGCCGCCCCTCCAACACGGGAGACGGACAGCCCGGCGTTGACCGCCGGCCGGATGCCCGAGTTAAACAGCTCGGGCTCCAGGTATATCTGGCCGTCGGTGATCGAGATGACGTTGGTCGGTATGTACCCGGAGACGTCGCCCGCCAGCGTCTCGATGATAGGCAGAGCCGTCAGCGAGCCGCCGCCGTGCTCATCGTCCATCTTGGCGGCGCGTTCCAGGAGCCGGCTATGGAGGTAGAAGACGTCCCCGGGGTAGGCTTCCCGTCCGGGGGGCCGGCGGAGAAGAAGCGACATCTGCCGGTAGGCCCACGCGTGCTTGGATAGGTCGTCGTAGACGATGAGGGCGTCTTTTCCCTCATGCATGAACTCCTCACCCATGGTGCAGCCCGCATAGGGAGCGAGATACTGCAAGGGCGCCGGGTCGGAGGCGCTGGCCGACACTACTATCGTGTGCTCCATGGCGCCGTGCTGCTCCAGCAACGCCACGATCTGGGCGACCTTGCTCGCCTTCTGGCCTATGGCCACATAGATGCACAGCAGGTCGCCGCCACGCTGGTTGATTATGGTATCTATGCCGATGGCCGTCTTGCCGATGGACCTGTCGCCGATAATGAGCTCACGCTGGCCGCGGCCGATGGGGATCATGGCATCTATCGCCTTGATGCCGGTCTGGACGGGCGTGTTCACCGGACTGCGCGTCGACACGTCCGGCGCCACCACCTCCACGGGGCGTCGCTTGTCGGCCTGTATGGGACCCTTGCCGTCGATGGGCTCGCCGAGGGCGTTGACGACCCTGCCGACGAGGGCCTCTCCCACCGGCACCTCCACGATCCGTCCCGTGCTTCGGACCTCGCTACCCTCCCTCACCGAGATGGGATCGCCCATGATAACGGCGCCCACACTGTCCTCTTCCAGGTTCAACGCCATACCCATCACGCCGCCGGCGAACTCCAGCAGCTCGTTATACGCCACACCGGCCAGTCCGTGAACGCGGGCGACTCCGTCTCCGACCTCAACGACCACTCCCACGTCCACCATGGTCAGCTGGCCGCCGAACTCCTCTATCTGGCGCTTGATCACGGATGCGATATCCTGTCCTCGGACCGCCATTTCGGCCTCCCTCTACTTACGGAACGGTAGGTGCAAGAATTCAGTCGCCCGCTGATCGCAGCCCTTACGAGGCGCAGCCCCTACGAGCGCCGCTCGACAAGCTCTCGGCGCAGTTGCCGCAGCCTCCCGCTGGTACTGCCGTCAATGACGCGGTCCCCGACCCGGGCGACAAAGCCTCCGAGGAGCTGGGGCTCCACGTGGAAGATCAGCCGGACCTCCTTGCCCGCTATCGCCTTCAGCAGCTCCACGACTCGGGCGCGCTGGCCATCGTCCAGGGGAACGGCCGATGAGACCTCGGCCCGCTCGATCCCGCGGTGGGAGTCCAGCAACCGCTGGTACTGGTCAACTATGCCCGGCAGAATGTGGGTCATGCTCCGCGACGCCAGGAGAGAGAGCAAGTTCCTGGCCAGGCGACTGACCCGGTCGCTCAGCGTATTCTCGATGAGCTCGGCCTTCCGCTCTTCCGAGACCTGAGGGGAGTCCAGATACTCGCCAAACTGCTCGCTCTCCAGGGTGCGCGCCAGGTACGCAAGATCCTCCAGCCACGCGTCGAGCTCAGACCGCTCGATGGCCAGCCCGAAAACGGCCTGGGCATATCGTCTGGCTGAACCTGGTCGTGGCATCGAAGCGTCCTCGGTCTATCGGCGCGTCGGCGCCGAGGTGCTGGTCAGCTTAGTTACGCGATATCCGGGAGCCTTCCTCCAGAGTCTTCTCGATGATATCGCGGTGGACCTCCTCATCGAGAGACCGCTCCACCACCCGTTCCGCGGCATCGATAGCCAGACCGGCAAACTCGCGTCTGAGCACCTCTATGGCCGCGTCCCGCTCTCTCTGAATGGTGGCCTCGGCCCTGGCCCGCTCCGCCTGTATCTCCCCCCTGGCCTTGCCAAGCTCCTCCTCGCGATACCTCTCCGCCACCTCTCTGGCCTGGGCGATGAGCTGCTGGCCCTCGGTCCGTGCCTCCTCGAGACGCTGCTGCATCTCCCCTTGGGACTTGGCCGACTCATCTCTGACCCTCTCTGCCGTCTCCAGGCTCTCCTTGATCTTCTGAGAGCGCTCGTCCAGCATCCGAAGGACCGGCTTATAGAGCAGCCGGTACAGCAGCGCGAAAAGGATGACAAAGCTGATTATCTGGGTAACCAGGCCGGACAGGCTGACTCCTAGGGCCTCCATACCTTCTCCTTAGCTGGCCGATGCTCAGACTGTACGGGCGCGGCCAGAGACCGGCCGACCCCCAGTCCAGGGTGATCGAGCTACACGAACTTTATCATCACCGCCACGACCAGGGCGTAGATGGCGATGGCCTCGGCGAAGGCGATGGCCAGGATCATGTTCTGCTGGATCGCCCCAGCTGCCTCCGGGTTGCGGCCCAGCGCCTCCATAGCCTTGGCGGCTAGAATTCCGATCCCTATCCCCGGACCGATCGCGCCCAGTCCGATCGCCAGCCCCGCACCGATGTTCAGAATATCGCCTTCCATTATCCCTCGCTCCTTCCCACTTAGGTGTTAATTTTTCTCGGGCCCACGAAAGACGGCGCGTTCTTAGTGCTCCTCCGTCCCGTGGGCAAGCGTAGCCATGGAAGCGAACACGAGCGTCAGCATTGCAAAAATGAACGCCTGTATCAAGCCCACAAATAGCTCCAGACCCAGGAAGGGGATGATCCCGATCATCGGTACCAGGAATGTCATCGCGATCAGCAGGACCTCTCCGGCGAATATGTTACCGAAGAGTCGGAACGTGAAGCTGATTACCCGCGCGACTTCGCTTATGCCCTCCAGGACACCTACGAAGAGGCCGATGGGGCCACCTTTCAGGTTGATGAACTTGGCCAGGTGAGCGACTACTCCCAGCGACCTGAACGCCCAGAAGTGGACCATGAACATCGTGACCAGGGCGATGGCCAGCGTCGTATTGATCTCCGTGTTGGCGCTGCGCAGGAACGGCACCAGGAGGCCGGCACGCTTGCCATCCTCTACCCCGCGTTCGTCGTACTCCTTCGCCGTAATCTGATCGTCCAAGGAGCCAAAGGCGGCGAAGGAGACGGCGCCGTCGCCTTCGAACACCTGCAGCTTGATGTCGGCGAGGTCCAGCTCTTCACCCTCATCAAGCGCGTCCTCCGCGTGGTGAATTACCTCCTCGGCCGTCTCGATGCGGCCTATGGTGCCGAAGCCCGGCAGTATTCCGAGCCAGTTCGCGGCAACAATAAAGAGGAAGATGGTCAGCACAAGCGGAAGGAAGCGCCTGGCGTTCCTCGGGCCCGCGACACTCTCCGCGAGATCCAGAAAGAACTCGATCACCGCCTCGGCGAGGCCCTGCATGCGCCCGGGGGTTTCTCGAAGCCCGCGCGTGGCCAGGAAGGAGATGATGACCAACACGATGATGGTGAGCCATGTCGATATCATGGTGTTGGTGATCTTGAAGTCGAGAAAGAGGGCGTTCTCCGTGATGGGCTCGGCGGGGAGCTGGATGTGAGCTATGGGAGAGCCGAGAAAGCCTCCCCCGAACTCGTTACCCAGAGCTCCGCCCGCAAGGCTGACGATGAAAACGATAGCGACGAGGCCAAGAGCGGTCAGCGCTTTGGGGTTGCGCACATCTTCTGAGCCGCCCGAAAACACGAACAG
>JADFHV010000188.1:0-667 GCA_022566975.1 Chloroflexota bacterium | reverse complement strand
TTGGGGTTGCGCAGCAGCCTCGACACTAACCTTTCTCCTCGCCTCGGGAGTCGGTGTCTTCTGCCAGGACAGCCATCAGCATCCTGAACATCCCGACGAAGGCCAGGGCGATTCCCACACCTAGCCCCAGGAGAGTGAAGACGGGAAAGTCAAGATCCAACTGACGGTCCAGCAGCCGACCCCCGACCGTCCCTCCACCGATACACAAGGCAACGAACCACCCAATCCCCAGCAACCGGAACACGGTGCCCTTCCCGCGGGTGTTCATGAGGGTCTCCGCCGGACTTTGTGTAGTATATCACAATCGAAAATTGAGGGTCAATCTCGGACCGAATAGGCCCCCACAGCCTTTGTTACCGCGTTACTGCATTGAAGATTTCGTCCCCCTCGGACCGGCTCAGGTCCGAGTACAGGGGCTCTTCTCTCACGGGCGCGCCGCCGTCGATTGCAAGCCCCTCCATCCGCTCAAGGTGGAGGCCTGAAGGCCGATTCGACAGCCGGCCAAGACCCCGGCCGCTGCGGCAACAAGGCATCGGCGCCGCCCGGGCGCCCACAGTCTCTCACGAACGTCAGGGGGCCGCAAGCGCTCTGGCGGAAGCCCATACGGGACACAAAACGCCCCAGGGCCGCGTGGAAGCGACCCTGGGGCTCCTCTAGAGCTCGGGGG
>JADFHV010000002.1 GCA_022566975.1 Chloroflexota bacterium | reverse complement strand
TTCGCTCTCGTGAGGCCTCGCCCCCGCCGCCGGAGGTGCCGACGGACCTCCGACGTGAGATCGTGGCAGGTCTAGGGCACCTTTGGAGTGACTCGATTCTGCGCGCCCTGGCAGTGGGAAAGGGGGTGTCGGGCCTGGGCGATGGTATCTTTGGTGCCCTCATAGTCATTTATGGCATCAAGACTCTGGGCTTCGCGCCGGGCGTGCTGGGGACCATATTCGCCGTAGGCGGCGCGGCGGCCGTCCTGGGCGCGCTGGGCACAGGCAGGATTGCGCCGCGTTTCGGACTGGGCAGGACTCTCGCCATGGGGCTCCTGCTGGGCGGTCTCTCGTCGTTTCTGATCCCTCTGGCTCGGGGCCTATTGCTGCTGGCCGGGGCATTTCTGGTTGCTGCTCAGCTCTCTGACTTCGGCCTGGCCGTATATGAGATCAACGAGGTCAGCCTCCGACAGGGGATCGCGTCCCCTCGGATGCTTGGAAGGGTGAATGCCAGTATGAGGGTCATCGAGCTTAGTGGCCTGCTCGTTGGGTCCCTGTTGGCCGGACTTCTTGCCGAAACGGTCGGTGTTAGATGGGCTTTGGCTGCGGGCGCGTCCTTTGGCTCGGCAGCGGGAATCTGGCTGATGCTCTCCCCGGTATCCAAGGTGAGGTCTGATCCTGAGTCCGGGAGTCAGCCTGCCGCCCAGAGGTAACCCGTGACGCCTTGGGTTCGCGTGGCAGACGGCCCTTGGCGCCGCTTGAGGCGTCTACCCTTACTTTTGGCCTAGCGTAAACCTATCGAGTACGATGGCGGAAGGGTCATCCTCTGCTAGATACTATCCTATCTGCAACCATGATAAAGATGCTGGCATCCCGTGGCCTGGCCGTCCTTCTCTCCGTTGGGGCGGCGGGCGCCGTCATGGCCGTCGTGTCATGCGGCGACGGCGAGGCCGATGTGCGCGAGATCGTCTTTCCGTCCGACGCCGACAGCCCCGCGTGGCTGGAGAGTCGGAGACGAGGGCAGCTCGACAGTGCGGAAGCTCTTGGAGTGTTCCATGACTTCGGTTTTACCGACCGGATCGTGGAGAGCGGTATCCTGTTCCGGCACCGGATGACAGACGACGGGGGCAGGTTCTACAAGCAGGTCCACTACGATCACGGGAGCGGCGTCGCCGTCGCAGACGTGGATGGCGACGGTCTCTACGATATCTACTTCGTCAACCAGGTCGGCGGCAACCAGCTCTGGAGGAACCTGGGCGAGGGCAAGTTCGAGGACATCTCCGAGGCTGCCGGGGTCGCGCTAACCGACCCAACGTCGGTGGCCGCCTCCTTCGCCGATATCGACAACGACGGCGACCCGGACCTTTACGTCACCACGGTCCGCAGCGGCAATTTCCTGTTTCTAAACGACGGCGCCGGGAGGTTCGAGGACGTCTCGGCCCGGTCCGGTCTCTTCTATCAGGGGCACTCCTCCAGTGCTGTCTTCTTCGACTTCAACCGCGACGGGCTGTTGGACCTGTTCTTGACCAATGTGGGGGAGTACACGCGGGATACACTGGTCGACGTGACGAACGACGCCACCATTCGGCACGACGCCGTCCAGTACGTGTGCTATCTCGGATACCCTGACGCCTTCGAAGGGCACCTTGAAGCCGGACCGGCTCGAGCAGAGCATTCTCTTCAAGAATGTCGGCGATGGCCGTTTCGTCGATGTGTCCGAGGAGATGGGCCTTCAGGACACCGGTTGGTCGGGCGACGCCAGCCCGCTGGACGTCAACGAGGACGGTTGGCCGGACCTGTATGTGCTGGACATGCAAGGCAACGACCGGTACTACGAGAACGTACGAGGAGAGCGTTTCGTGGAGAGGAGCCGGAGCGTCTTTCCCAAGACGCCCTGGGGTGCCATGGGCATCAAGTCCTTCGACTACGACAACGACGGAGACATGGATATCTTCATCACCGACATGCACTCGGATATGAGCGAAGACATCGGCCCCGAGCGAGAGAAGCTGAAGTCCTGCGTCAAGTACACCGAGGAGTTTCTGAGCAGCGGTGGCGCCAGCATCTTTGGAAACGCGTTCTACGAGAACCAGGGCGATGGACGGTTCGAGGAGGTCTCGGACCAGATCGGGACAGAGAACTACTGGCCGTGGGGACTCAGCGTCGGCGACCTCAATGCCGACGGCTACGAGGATGTGTTTATCACCTCCAGCATGAACTACCCCTTCCGGTACGGTGTCAACTCGGTGCTCCTGAACGACCGAGGCAGGGCGTTTCGCGACAGCGAGTTCATCCTGGGAGTGGAGCCGCGCCGCGACGGCCGGACCGCCGCCCCATGGTTCGAGATCGACTGTACCGGTGAGGTCTTGGAGAACCCGCACTGTGAGGACCGGGACGGCCGGTTCATCGTCTGGGGAGCCTTGGGCTCGCGCTCTTCGGTGATATTCGACCTGGATAACGACGGGGACCTGGACATCGTCACGAATGACTTCAACTCCGAGCCTATGGTGTTGATCAGTGACCTGAGCCAACGGAAGGAGGTGCGCTTTCTCAAGGTCAGGCTTATCGGCACCGAGTCGAACAGGGACGGGCTGGGCGCGACGGTTAGGGTCTGGACGGGCTCCGCGACCTACACCAGGGTCCACGACGGGAAATCGGGATACCTCTCTCAGAGCCTCCTCCCGCTCTATTTCGGACTCGACGGCTCCGAGTCCGTCGATCGCGTCGAGATACTCTGGCCGTCCGGGCGACGGCAGGTAGTACCCGGACCCATCAGCGTCAACTCCCTCATCGAGATAGAGGAGCGGTAGCGCGGAAGCCGAGCCGTCCGGTTGCGGCCTTGGAGACCGCTTGATTGACTTCCGACCTTACGGGCCGTATCATCCGCCCGGAAAGGGCCTTCCCTCCCGATTTAGCGCCCGCCAGCCGTTGTTCAAGCTCGGCCTGAAGTGGTCATGATGCGCCCCACTATTTTCCTTGTCCTTGCCTTTCTGACGATGGGACTGGTTGCTGTCTGCGGGGGCAAGGCCAGCCAACCCAGCGTGGAGAGCCTGCTCCAACTGGTGCCTCGCGACGCCGACGTGTACACGTTGGCGGACGTGGACGGCCTGAGGGCCGTTGATCTGGACGACCTGGTCGAACAGATCAGCCTCCTACTGGGAGAGCTTGAGCTGAGGGACTGGGGCATCGACCTCAGGGACATGTCGGCGATCCTAGTGGCCGATCCCGATAGCAGGGACGCCCTGGTGGTCCTTCGGGGGCAGTTCGTCGCCGAGGATGTGCAGGCCTCACTGGAGGACGACCGGTTCAGGGAGAGGCCGTACCTTGAGGTCGGCGTATGGAGGAACAGCCGCATAGAGCTGTCGGTAGCCTTTGTTGCCGACGACGTTATCGTGCTGGGGGAGGATGACCGCGTCGACCGGGCGATCGACGTCTTCAGGGAGGGTGAGCGGGCCGTGGCCCAAGACGAGGAGGTCCTGGCTATCGTAGAGGCCCTCGGGGAGACGCTGGTCTACACCATAGATACGAGGTGCCGGTACCGGCGGTGCAGGACATGGGGAGCGGGTTCCAGGGTGGAAAGGGGCGAAACGTTCGTGACGTACGCCTACCTCTTCCGGAGCGAGGACGCGGCGGAGGAGGCGGAGGATGAGGTAAGGGACGACGTGGAGGACGCGCTGGATGGGCTTCGGGTGGAGGTGGACCAGTCACTGGTGGTCGTAAGCGGGAGGGTGGACGAGGGTCTCGTAGAGATCGATACGACATCTGGCGCGCTTGTGTTCATCGGGGATGAAGAACAGGAAGAGGAAGAGGTGCCAGCCGTTGCGGTCCGGGAGGTAGTTGTTCAACCCGTCCCTGTTCCTACCCCCGCTCCCGCGGCGGGCAGGCTCGTCGAGCGAGAAGTCTACGCCGCTCCTCCTCCGATGATGATCGACCCCAACAAGGGGTACGTGGCCATCATTTCGATGGAGAGCGGCGGAGAGATCGTCATCGAGCTATTCGCCAAGGAAGTCCCGGTCACCGTGAACAACTTCATCTTCCTGGCTCGGGAAGGGTTTTACGATGGTGTGACGTTCCACAGGGTGATTCCCGGCTTTATGGCCCAGGGGGGCGACCCCACCGGCACCGGGACCGGGAATCCAGGATACCGCTTCGAAGACGAGTTTCACCCGAGCCTTCGCCACGACGGCGCTGGGATACTCTCAATGGCTAACTCGGGCCCCAACACCAACGGCAGCCAGTTCTTCATCACCTTCGTGCCGGCCCCGACCCTCGACGCGTTCAACCCGGACGGCTCGGCCAAGAGCTGCGCGAGCCGTGGGGTGTCGTGCCACGCGGTGTTCGGCAAGGTCATCGGAGGGATGGAGGTCGTCCTAGCCATCACTCCTCGCGATCCGAGCCGCGCCACGACCCCCGGTGACGCAATCAGAACAATAACCATCGTGGAGGCCGTCGCGGCCGCACCGGCTCCTGTCCCCACGCCGCTGGCGCCTGTTGCGGCGGTGGCCGCGGCTCCAGCTGCGCCGACACCAGTTGCGGTAGCTACCGCGGCTCCAGCTGCGCCGGTGGCACCGGCCGTAACCGTCTTCCGTAGACTGTGGACCGAGCCGGTGACGCTGGACCCTCACATGGCCACCGACACGGCGTCAAGGGGCGTCCTGGTGGAGATTTTCAGCGGACTGGTAGCCCTCGACACCGGCCTGGTGCTGGTGCCCGACATCGCCGAGCGCTGGGACATAAGCGAAGACGGACTTGTCTATACCTTCTACCTGAGGCCCAACGCCCGGTTCCACAACGGCAAACCCATCAGGGCACAGGACTTCAAGTGGTCCCTGGAGCGAGCCGCCCGGCCCGAGACCGGTTCGCCGGTCGCCGACACCTACCTCAACGACATCGTGGGAGCCCAGGCCGTGTTCGACGGCGAAGCGACTGATATCAGCGGCATCAGGGTCATCGACGACCGTACCCTCCAGATCATGATCGACGCACCGAAGGCCTACTTCCTGGCCAAGATGACCTATCCTACCGCGTACGTCCTAGACCGCGAAAACGTCGAGAGCGGCGGCCGCACCTGGTTCGACAAGCCCAACGGGGCCGGGCCGTTCAAGCTCAAGGAGTACGTCAGGGGCGAGCGCATCGTCCTCGAGGCCAACGACGGCTACTATCTGGGGCGGCCAGAGCTCGACACCGTCGTATTTAATCTCGCCGGGGGCCAGGCCATGGCCATGTACGAGAACGACGAGATTGACATCACCGATGTGGGGACCTTCGACCTCGAGCGGGTCCTGGACCCAAATCATCCGCTGAACGGAGAGCTGGCTTTAAGGCCGCCCGGATTCAGCGTTTCCTATATCGGCTTTAACACGAGCATGCCTCCGTTCGATGACGTGAATTTCCGGAGGGCGCTCAACCACGCGGTGGACAAGGAGCTGATTGCCGGTGAGGCGCTGTCGGGTCTGGTCAAGCCGGCCTATGGGATCCTGCCTCCCGGGTTTCCAGCGTATAACTCGGGCCTCAGCGGCCTGAGGTACGACCCTGATCTGGCCAGGAGGCTCCTGGAGGAGTCGGCCTACGCAGACCCAAGCACGCGGCCGGCGATCATCCTAACGATTCCCGGTACCGGTGGGGCTCTCGGCGTCGACCTGGAGATCGTCCTGGAGATGTGGAGGGAGACCCTGGGCGTTGAGGTCGAGATCCAGCAGGTCGACTGGCCTACCTATCTGGAGGGGCTCAATCGCGCCGTCTTTCAGGCGTTCGCCGGACTCGGGTGGGAGGCAGACTATCTTGACCCGCAGGACTTCCTGGATATCCTCTTCCACACCGAGAGCAGCGTCAACCACGGTGGATACTCCAACCCGGTCGTGGACGAGCTCCTCGAAAAAGCCCGCGTCGAACCGGACACGTTTAAGCGGATCGACTTGTACCGAATAGCCGAGCGGATGATAGTGAACGACGCCCCTTGGCTCCCGCTATGGCACCCTGCGGAACGGCACGTGCTTATCAAGCCGTACATCAAGGGCTACGTCCTGACGCCCATGATTGTCACCAAGCTCAAATACGTATCCGTGCGGTAGCGTCGTCGTCGCCGGTGCGGTGGCATCCCCAGAGGAGGCGTGAGCATGTCCGGGATATGGCCTGGAAAGACGAAATGCGTGGTGATGCTGTCCTTCGACCTGGACGGCGTGTCTGCACTCTTGAATCGCGACCCCGGGGCGGCCGTGCGACCAACGGCGCTATCAAGGGCGGAGTTCGGCCCTAACGTGGGCGTTTTCCGGGTCCTCGACCTGCTCGACAGGTATGATCTGCCAGCCACGTTCTTCATCCCCGGCTACATCGCCGAGCGCAACGAGGACACGGTCCGCGACATAGTGCGACGCGGGCACGAGGTCGGACACCACGGGTACATGCACGAGCCCCCGGCGTCTCTGGAGCCTCGGGAGGAGGCAGAGATCCTGGACAGGGGGACCGAGATCCTGGAGGGTATTACGGGCCAGCGTCCCCAGGGCTACCGGTCCCCGTCCTGGGACTTGAGCGAGCACTCGCTAGGGTTCCTGGCCGAACGCGGGTTCGTGTATGACTCCAGTCTCATGGACCACGATGCGCCCCACTTCGTTGAGACGCCCAATGGACGGCTGGTTGAGATTCCCGTAGACTGGGGCCTCGACGACGCGCACTACTTCGCCTTCGCCCGGGGCGCGGGCTCGATGAACACCCCCGAGGACGTCTACAAGGCCTGGGAGTGGGAGTTCGACGGCGCATACCAGTACGGGAGCGCCTTCATCCTGACCATGCATCCTCAGGTCACCGGCAGGCTGGCGAAGATGATGGTGCTGGAGCGTCTCATCAAGTACATCAAAGGGCACTCTGACGTGGACTTCATGCGTTGCATCGATGTGGCGCAGGCCTGGACCGACGCGGGGATGCGGCTGGGCTGAACGTCCGAGCAAAGACGATGACCGACTCTACCCAAGGAGAAGATGCCGTGCAGCCTACTTACGATGTGGAGATGCGCCTGGACGTGAAGGTCCCGATGCGCGACGGGATCAACCTGTCGGCCGACATCTATCTTCCCAGGGCACAGGGGCCGTTCCCGACGGTGCTGATGCGTACGCCCTACTCCAATAACATGCCGCAGGCAATCGAAAGGGCTCACACCCTTGCCAACAGCGGCTATGCCTGCGTCGTACAGGACGTCCGTGGCCGCTGGGACTCGGACGGCGACTTCTACCCCTTCCATAACGAGGGGCAGGATGGCTTCGACACCCAGGAGTGGGTCGGCCGTCAGGAGTGGTGCACCGGCAAGATCGGGATGGGAGGTGGCTCGTACCTGGGATGGGTCCAGTGGTCGAGCGCGCCATACGGCAGCCGGTTCCTGACGGCAATGGCGCCGAGGGTCATCTTCGGGGACTTGTATACCGGGCTGATATACCCGGGCGGCGCCCTTCACCTCAACGTTGCCATGACATGGGGAATGCGCTCCAACGCGCGCACTGCCCAGAGTATCGAGTACCACAACTGGACGGAGGCGTTCCACGGTCTCCCCGTCGTCGAGATCGACGAGCTTGCCGGACGCAAGCTCCAGTTCTGGAAGGACTGGATAGAGCATTCGAGCTACGACGACTACTGGTCCAAGATCGACGTGGAGCAAAAATTCGGCGAGATCGCCGCCCCGGCGCTCAACATGGGTGGCTGGTACGACATCTTCTCTCAGCACTCGTTCAAGCTATTCAACGGCCTGAGAGACCACGGACGGACCCCGGAGTCGCGGCAGAGCAAGCTCATCGTTGGGCCGTGGGTCCACGGCCTCAGCATCTCTCAACGCACCGGCGACATCGACTTCGGGGCGGACTCCATGGTGGACCTGGACGCGCTGGAGACGCGCTGGTTCGACTACTGGCTTAAGGGCATAGACAACGGGATCGTCGATGAGCCGCCGCTGCGACTCTTTATCATGGGCATAAACCAGTGGCGCGACGAGAATGAGTGGCCTCTGGCGCGGACGGACTGGCAGAAGTGGTACCTGCACTCCGACAAGGGCGCCAACAGCGTCCTTGGTGACGGTGGGCTCTCCCCGGAGGCGCCGGGCGACGAGTCACCGGACAAATTCGTGTACGACCCGCGCTTCCCGGTCCAGACGCTGGGCGGCAACACCTGCTGCTCTCCCCACATCGTCCCGTGGGGTCCCCAGGACCAGCGTCCCGCGGAGGCGCGCCAGGACGTCCTCTGCTACACGACACCTTCGATGGAAGCCGACATGGAGGTGACCGGGCCCATCAAGGTCGTCCTATACGCGGCCACCGACGGGCTCGACACCGACTGGACCGCCAAGCTGGTGGACGTGTCACCGACTGGCTATGCCAAGAACCTCTGCGACGGCATCATCCGGGCCCGGTACCGGGAGGGCCTATCGGACCCGAAACTGCTCGAGGCGGACCGGGTGTATGAGTACGAGATCGACGTCGCGGTGACCGGGAACGTCTTCCTGAAGGGGCATAGCATTCGCCTCGAGGTCTCGTCATCCAACTTCCCTCGCTTCGACCGTAACCCGAACACGGGACACACCCTCGGCATGGATACAGAGATGCGCACGGCGCGTCAGACAGTCCACCATTCCCGCGAACACCCGTCTCACATAATGTTGCCGGTAGTTCCCAGCGTCTGAGCGTTGCCGGGTGCATTCGGAAGCTGGTGGAGCTGGCGTGTGCCGTCGTGGGCGCAGCCTGAGGCTAGGCCTCGTCCCCGCCGGTATCCGGCCTGAGTCGTTGGCTGTAGACCACCTGGAACCGCTCCATGACAAGGGGCGGGTTCTCCGTCGGCTCCCGGCCGATCCGGCCGCACTCGGATACGATGTAGTCCCAGTACATCTGCCTCCATCCGGCCAGCGAGCGGTCACCCTCACCTCCTTCGCGCGCATACTCATCCCCGACCTCGTCGAAGGGGATCACCCGGACGTCGGTGGTCTCTATGATGCACACTGGATGATCGTAACCGTCGGTGACCACACTGAGGTCTCCGCGTTTGGGCAGCGGTTTGCCCTCCGCTTCGTAGGTCCACTTCAGCGAGCCGGTCGCCGTCTTAATTCCGTCGAGCACGAGCTGTGAGATTGGGCCGGCATGCTCGGGACGAGTTCCGAAGTAGAACGAGTCAGCGTAGGTCGGTGGCGGGCCCGATTGGGCGGGCAGCGCGTCGATAAACTGCTTCCAGTACAGGTCGATCTTGCTTTCCATGTCACGTCCAAGGCCACGGCCGGCCGGTGCTACCGGGCGCCAGTGTAGGAACTGGCATGTAGGCTGTCAACTGCGTTGCGTGGCACCGGACAAGCCCGCCGGCTAGACGTGGGCGCGGCTTGTAGATAGACTGGCAACGCCAAATTCCTGCGGGGTCGAGTGCGGTTGCGTCACGGCCATAGGGAGTATCCAAGATGCCTTCACGCAAGATAATGGACCGGCTCGCCGCCGGCGAGACCCTTCTCCTGGACGGCGGGACGGGTTCTGAGCTGCAGCGGCGGGGAGCGGACGTGCTCAAAGGGGCGAGCGCCCGCCTGAAGGCATGGTCGGCCACGGCCAACATCGAGTTCGCCGACGTGGTGGGCCAGGTCCATCAGGACTATCTCAGGGTCGGGGCGGACATCATCATCAGCAACAACTTCTGCACGAATCCGTCGCGTCTGGGGACTATCGGCCAGCGCGACCGCTGGGAGGAGTACGCGCAGGCGGCGGGACGTATCGCGATCGACGCGCGGGACGCCGGGAATCCCGAGGCCTACGTGGCCGGGGGCATGGCCCCACCGTCGAGCCTCAAGTCGGATGTGGAGCAGATGGGCGTCGAGGCGTTCCGCAAGGAGTTCGCGGACCACGCTGCGCTGCTGGCCGCGCTCGGTGTGGATGTGATCCTGGCCGAGTACCTTGGCTGCATCGAGGACTCTGTGGCGGCGGTGGATGCCTGTGCACAGGCCGAGCTTCCAGTGTTCCTGGGCGTGCGCCACATAGATAGGGATGGCAGGATGCAGTACGGCGAGAGCCTGGAGGAGCTGGCCGTAGCGTTGAAGGGACATCCGGTCGACGCTGTACTCCTCATGTGCAGCAATCCGGAGGCGATCTCGGCCGGCCTTCCGGTGCTGGTCGACGCGTTCGACGGTCCTGCGGGGGCATACCCTAACATTGGCTACAACCCCACAGGCCCCATCGACAACAGGCCGATGCTGACCAACCAGCGGCCGAGCCACGGGCCCGACATCTTCCAGCTGGGTGACTACTCCCCCTCGAGACTCGCGGAGTTTGCCCTGGAGTGGAAAGGGATGGGGGCACGGATCATCGGCGGCTGCTGCGCGACCGGTCCGGAGCACATCATGGCGATGAGTCCCGTCGTCAAGGGGGACACGTCCTGAGTCCAGGCCGTGCCTAATAGGCCGACAGCTCCCTCACGGCCTCGACTATCTTCTGAGGGGTTGGAAGGCAGAACTCCTCCAACCCAGGACTGTACGGAAAGGACGGCACGTCCGGCGCCGCGACCCGGTAGATGGGCCCGTCCAGATACTCGAAGGCCTCTCTCGCGATTATCGCCGCAACCTCTGCGCCCACGCCGCCGGTAAGGTTGTCCTCGTGGACGATGCAGACCTTACCCGCCTTCATGACGGAGCCAAGTACCGTCTCGGTGTCCAGAGGCTTTATGGTCCGCAGGTCCACCACCTCGCAGCTGGTCCCCTCTTCGCCCATGATCTCCGCCGCCTCGAGGCAGTCGTGCACTGAGAGACCGTACGATATGAGACAGATATCGCTCCCCGGCCGCCGCACGATCGCCTCGCCTATGGGAACGGTAAAGTCGCCCTCGGGGACCTCGCCGCGGATGAGGTTGTAGGCCCGCTTATGCTCGAAGTAGAGCACGGGGTTGTTATCGCGGATAGCGGCCTTCAACAGGCCCTTGGCGTCATGCGGTGTGGATGGAATCACTACCTTCAGGCCCGGTACGTGCATGAACAAGCTTTCGACGCTCTGAGAGTGGTACAGCCCGCCGTGGACCCCTCCACCGTAAGGAGCGCGGATGACTATGGGAACGGGGCAGTCCCCGTTGGTCCGGTAGTAGAGTCGCGCCGCCTCGGTGACGATCTGGTTGACGGCGGGGAAGATGAAGTCGACGAACTGGATCTCCGTTACCGGACGCAGGCCGTTCAATGAGGCCCCAATAGCCAGGCCGACGGTCCCCGACTCCGCCAGTGGGGTGTCGATAACTCTCTCGCCTCCAAAGCGCTCGTAGAGCCCTTCGGTTACGCGGAACACGCCTCCGTTGACTCCGATGTCCTGTCCAAGAACGATGACGGCAGGGTCGCGCTCCATCTCCTCCTGGAGCCCCTCGCGTATCGCCTCTATCAAACGTTTGGTGGCCATGATCGGGGGCCCATTATGGGGCGTAGAGGCGTTCCAGGGCCGACTCGGGCGCTGGAAGAGGCGCCGACTCGGCGTAGTCTATGGCCTCCTCGGTCTCCGCCTCTGTCCGACGCCTCAAGGCCTGGTCGTCCGCCTCGGTGAGAATGCCGCGCCGGTAAAGGTAGTCCAGGAAACGGGGGATGGGGTCCAGCTTTCGTTCCTCGTCCAGCTCCTCTTGGCTGCGATAGCGTCGGTGATCGTCGGAGCTGGAGTGAGGCATCATTCGAGTGGTACGAGCCTCTATGAGGGTGGGGCCGTCGCCTCGCCGCGCACGCCCCACCGCCTCGCTGGTGGCCTTATAGACCGCCAGCATGTCGTTGCCGTCGATGGCCACACCCGGGAAGCCGTAGGACTCCGCGCGCATGGCGATGCTTTCTCCTGCCATCTGCTTGCTGAGGGGCACTGACGTAGCCCAGCCATTGTTGTTGCAGAAGAAGACCACGGGCACCTTCAGCACTCCCGCCATGTTCAGCCCCTCGTGAAAATCTCCCGCGCTGGAGGCGCCGTCGCCGAAGTAGACGAGCGTGACCGTATCTTCCTTGCGGACCTTGGAGGCGAGGGCGATTCCGACCGCCTTGGGAATGGTAACCGCGACCGGACTTCCCATCGAGACGATGCGCAGCAGCTTGTGACCCCAGTGCATAGGCATCTGCCTGCCGCCGCCACTCGGGTCGTCGGCCCGGGCGAACAGGTTCAGCATCACCTCCCTGGGGGTCATCCCCAGGACCAGGAGGGCAGCCAGGTCACGAGCGTAGGGCACCAGGAAGTCCACGCCTGCCCGGAGGGCATACGCACTACCGACATCTGCCGCCTCCTGTCCGTCACAGGCCATCGTGAACAGTACGCGGCCCTGCCGGTTGAGGAGCAATGCCTTCTCAGAGATGGTGCGGGCGAGGACCATGAAGTAGTACATATCCAGGACATCCTGGTCCTCCAGCCCCATCTCCTGGTGACTCGCCAATGGACCCGCTTCGAGCATCTACTACCTCCCCAAGGTCCCGGCATGCCTAATTCCAATATACCACGGAGCCGCCGGCCGGCTCCCCAGGGCAACCCTGTCGGCTGATGTGGTCTCTGGTAAACTGATTCCAGCCTTCACCCAACGAGATTCCTGTCCAGGGGTGTGGGCCGGCCTGCCGACAGACGGCGTAACCCTTGAGCTGGCGATGGGCAGGATTGCGAGGGTCCCTCATGTCCCCAGAAAAAGGGTTCTTGACACCGGACGACTTCTTCGCATCGGCGTTCGAGGGCTTGGACGAAGACGCCCGTTCGTCGTTCTCCAAGCTGGTGACCGATCATTACCGAGAGCAGATAGGTGACCCCGGCGAGTTTCCCTTCACCCGCGGCGTCTATGCCACGATGTACCGAGGTAGAAAGCCGACCATCCGGCAGTTTGCCGGCCATGGCCTGGCGACCGATACCAACGAGCGCTTCAAGACGGTCCTAAGGCTCGGCGGGACCGGGCTCTCCACCGCCTTCGATCTACCCACACTCATGGGGCGCGACTCGGACGATCCCATCAGTGAGGGTCAGGTGGGCTGGGACGGCGCGGCGGTGGACACGCTGGCGGACATGGAGGACCTGTTCGACGGCATCCCCATCGAAGACATCACTGTCTCCATGACTATCAACGGCCCCGCCGCCATCGTGCTGGCAATGTACTTCGCGATGGCCCAGAAGCGGGGAATTGCCCTGGAGCAGCTAGGCGGGACGACCCAGAACGACATCCTCAAGGAGTACATAGCCCAGAAGGAGTGGCTGTTTCCCGTCGACAAGGGCGTCGACCTGGTAGTGGACACGATGGAGTTCTGCGCCCACCAGGTGCCGAAATGGCACCCCGTCTCCATAAGCGGCTACCACATCCGCGAGGCCGGCGCCACCGCCGTCCAGGAGCTGGCTTACACCCTGGCCGACGGCGCCTGGTACGTTCGGAAAGCCATCGAGCGGGGCATGGACGTCCGCGACTTCGCCCCACGCCTTTCGTTTTTCTTCGATGTGCACAACGACTTCTTCGAGGAGATCGCCAAGCTTCGCGCCGCCAGACGGTTGTGGGCGAGAATCATGCGCGACGAGTTCGGGGCCACCGATGCCAGGTCCCAGTGGTGCCGCATCCACGCGCAAACGGCGGGTGTCACCCTGACCCGCAAAGAGCCGATGAACAACATCGCCAGGGTGGGCCTGCAGGCGCTGGCGGCGATGCTGGGCGGCGCCCAGAGCATCCATACCAACTCCTACGACGAGGTGTTCTCGACACCGACCGAGAACGCGCTGAAGGTGGCCCTTCGCACGCAGCAGATCCTCCAGGAGGAGACCGAGATCACACAGTGGGTCGATCCGCTGGGAGGCTCCTGGCTTATCGAAGAGCTGACCGATAGGCTGGAGCGGCAGGCGAGGCAGGAGATCGAGGCACTCGACCGGCTTGGCGGAATGGAGACGGCCATCGAGCTCTACTATCCCCAGCGGTCCATCCACGCCAGCGCCGTGAGAGACCAGAGGGACGTCGAGTCCGGGGACCGCAAGATCGTGGGGGTCAACATCCACCAGGACCCGGACGACGAAGGCGCGGACGTCGCAGAGCTCATGGAAGAGTTGAAGGCCCGGCGAGGGTTCGAGCAGCGCCAGATCGAAAGGCTCCGCCGTGTCAAAGAGCGGCGCTCCGCCGTGGAAGTGGAGAGCGCGCTGGTAGACCTCCGGCAGGCTGCGGAGTCCGGGGAGAACCTGATGCCGCCTCTCATCAGAGCCGTCTCCACCTACGCCACGGTGGGGGAGGTCTCGAAAGCCTTGCAGGAGGTCTGGGGCGAATATCACGAGCTTGACGTCACCTCACCCGGGCTATCGTCTCAGGAGCTACGGGACGTTACACAGGGAATACGCTTCTCCCGACCGGTCCGGTTCCTGCTGGCCAAGGCGGGCCTGGACGGACACACCCGGGGCATCTGGATACTCGCCGACCTCCTCCGATCGATGGGCGCCGAGGTAGTCTACGCGGGGCTGCATTGCTCCATGCGGGAGATCGCCAAGGCCGCCGTAGAGGAGGACGTAGACGCCATCGGGCTGAGCTCGCACATCGGCTCACCGACGGTATTCTACGGCAGGCTGAAGGAAGAGCTACTGAAGTATGGAAGAGACGACATCCTCATCACCGGCGGGGGCATCATGCTGCCGGACGACCAGCGGTTCATAGAGGAGGAGCTGGGAGTCGGCCCGGTCTTCCCACCGGATACGCCACTGCGGGAGGTGGTTGAGCGTCTGAGCTCGGAGCTGTCGGCCCGAAGGAACGCCGACCCCGTCGCCGGATGAGCCCCGTGAATGTCATATCCAGCGTCGAACGAGGCCGTCTGGCCCGTCTGATCACCCGCCTCCAGGACGACCCTGAGGGAGCGGACGAAAGACTCGCCAACGAGGAGACGACTCAGGAGTCTGCGGCGCACACCGTTGGGATCAGCGGGGTCGCCGGAGCGGGGAAGAGCACCCTGATCAGCCGAACGCTGACCGTGCTGCGCGGGGACAACCTGCGTGTAGTCGTCCTGGCGATCGATCCGACCTCGGAGGGATCGCAGGGCGCTCTCCTCGGGGACCGGATCCGGATGCGCGACTCGTACCGGGATGAGGGCGTGTTCATCCGCAGCCTGGCGACCAGGGGCGCGGCAGAGGCGCTTACCGTCGCCCTTCCCGCCATCATCCAGGCCTGCTCCTGGTCGTGCGACCTAGTTCTCGTGGAGACCGCCGGTGCCGGACAGGTCGACATCGGCATCCGCAGGCACGTGGACACGTTCGTCGCCGTGGTCGCGCCGTTGGGTGACGCCATCACCCTGATGAAGTCCGGCCAGACGGAGCACGCCCACGTCGTCGCCGTCAACGTGAGGAGAGGCCTGGAGGGAAACGACCGTTTCGTCGAGCAGGCGCGCGTCATACTGGGCCGAGACACGCTTGAAGACGGATGGAAGCGCAGGGTCTTCGCGCTGGACGCAAAGCACGACGAGGGCATCGAGCCGTTCGTCCGGGAGGGCATCCTCGCCCGCCGGGCCGCGCTCCACGGTGTGGGACCATGAGCGCTTCCCAGCGGCCCGAATCGTCATTCTGAGGAGTCCGCGACGAAGAATCTGGAGCGGGGCGGACGGTTGTCCCTGATCACGGCCTAGCCCCCAGCTCCACCAGATTCTTCGCTCCGCTCAGAATGACATTGTCGTCAGACCCAGGTCGTTCTGATTGTCATTCTGAGGAGTCCGCGACGAAGAATCTGGAGCGGGGCGGACGGTTGTCCCTGATCACGGCCTAGCCCCCAGCTCCACCAGATTCTTCGCTCCGCTCAGACGCCGTCCTGAGCCTGCCGCAGGAATGACATTTTTCTCTCAGTCCGATGGACTCTGGCTGGCCTTGTCCAGCTCGCCCTGCCTCAGCTCGACCCGGCGGATCTTGCCGCTTATCGTCTTGGGCAGCTCGGTCACGTACTCAACGGCCCTGGGATACTTGTAGGGCGCGGTGACGGTACGGACGTGCTCCTGAAGGCTCAGTGTCAGCTCGTCGGAGGGCACATGGCCCGGCGCGAGGATCACGAACGCCTTGACGATGCTGCCTCGCAGCTCGTCGGGACTCGCCACCACGGCGGACTCGGCCACCGCCGGATGCTCGATCAGGGCGCTCTCCACCTCGAACGGGCCGATGCGATAGCCCGCCGATATGATGACGTCGTCGGCCCGGCCGACGAACCAGAAGTAGCCGTCCTCGTCTTTGTAGCCCTTGTCGCCGGTGAGGTACCAGTCTCCCATGAAGGCGGAGGCCATGGCATCTTCGTCCCCCCAGTACTCCTTGAGCAGTCCCACCGGCCGCTCGGGCTTGACCCTCACCGCGATCTGCCCCTCCACGTCCGGGCCGACCTCCTCACCTTCTTCATCGACGATGGCCACGTCGAAGCCGGGCGTAGGTCTGCCCATGGACCCGGGTTTGACCGGCATGCACCGATAGTTGCCCACCAGAAGGACCGTCTCGGTCTGGCCGTACCCGTCGTAGATGGTCAGCCCGGTCCCGTCCTCCCAGACCTTCATCACCTCAGGGTTCAAAGGCTCGCCGGCTCCCGTGCAGTGGCGCAGGTCGCTGAGGTCGTACTGCGTCAGGTCTTGTAGGACCATCATGCGGTAGGCGGTAGGCGGCGCACAGAAGGACGTCACGCCATACCGCTCCAGGATTCTCAGAGTCATGTCCGCATCGAACCTTCCCACGGCGTTGTGCTGGAGGACTGCGGCGCCCTGCGTCCACTGTCCGAAGAGCTTGCCGTAGGCGGCCTTTGCCCAGCCCATGTCAGACATGGTCCAGTGAACGTCGGTCGGCTTAAGGTCCTGCCAGAATCTGGCGGTAATCGTGTGAGCTATGGCATAGGACGCCTGGGTGTGCAGCACCATCTTGGGCTGCCCGACGGTGCCCGACGTGAAGTAGATGAGCAGGGGATCGTCGCTTCGGGTGGGCTCTTTGGGGTCGAAACGGGAGGACATCTTTGGCAGCTCTTCGTCGAGGCTTATCCATCCCCTCCTGGTACCCGCGACCAGAATCAGGTGCTTG
Organism: Chloroflexota bacterium; assembly: GCA_022566975.1. Next base: position 5,131 of record JADFHV010000002.1, on the reverse strand, counting down.
ACGGACGGGCAGCTGGCCACCACCTCCTCCACCTTGGCGGCGTTTTCCAGGTCCGTGATGGCCACGGTGGCGCCGGCGCGGTTCAACCTGTACTCGATGTCGTGGGGCGTGCACAGGGTCGTAGCCGGCATAGGGACCAGGCCCAGCTTCATTAGCCCAATGATTGCCGTGTACCATTCCGGAATCCTGGGGACCATGATGAAGGCGCGCTCGCCCTTGCTCACACCGAGGCCGCTTAGCAGGTTGGCGAACTTGTTCGACAGCACTTTGATGTCCCAGAAGGTATGCTTTTCGGCACGCTCTCCCGTGGGGTCCACCGAGACGAGGGCGAGCTTCGTGCGGTCCTCGGCCCACTTGTCCACGATGTCGAACCCGAAGTTGAAATGCTCGGGCACGTCCAACCTGAAGTCCCTGCGGGTCTGCTCATAGTCCAGCATATTGGGGGCAAGTTCCGTCATGGCTGTACTCCTCCGCACTAGTGCTGGGGCGATGTCACGCGGCCATGATACCAGCCTGTGATACTCTGGGACACTGAGTGCGTCCAAAGGCCCGATCTCGCATCAAGAGTGCAAGTGCACGCGGAAGATGACGATGACCTACACGATAATCGGTCGCTGCCCCCGCACGGGTAGGCTGGGCATCGGCATCGCCACCTTCTCGTTGGCGGTAGGGGGCTACTGTCCCTCAGTACGGCCCGACGTGGGCGCTGTTTCTTCCCAGGCCTATGCCAATCCTCAGCTGCGTGGTCTGGCGGTGCAGGCACTCGAAAACGGCCTCTCGCCGGGCGAGGTCCTCCAACGGCTGGAGGGACAGGACCCGGACTTCCGCTACCGCCAGGTGGGCATCGTGGGCGTGGACGGTGCCGGAGCGGCTTGGACCGGCAGCCAGACGCGACCCTGGGCAGGTCACGCGACCGGAGAGGACTTCGTTGCGATGGGCAATAGCCTTTCGGGCGAGGCGACAGTGGAAACCATGGCTGTCACCTTCCAGAAAAATCCCGGCCTGGAGCTTGACGAGCGGTTACTACAGGCGCTGGAGGCGGGGCGCGACGCCGGTGGACAGAGCAACCTTCAAGGGGAGCACCTGACGGAGAGGTCCGCGGGGCTCATTGTCGACACTCCTGGAGCCCTGGTCCCTTTGGACCTGAGGGTCGACGTCCACGAGCAGGCCGTTGACGAGCTGCGCCGGCTGCATGCCGCCTACAGCCCGTACATGCCATACTACGAGCTCAGGGCGAGTGATCCTCCCAACTCGCCGGCCCAAGATGTCTGGGTGCGGCAGAACATCTCCGAAGGCTAGCACCACTGTCCCCCTGGATAACCGATGACGACTTCCAAAACTGACCTGAGAAGGCGGTCCGACCACTACTCGTGGCCGGCAAGACGGTGGCGCGACACCGCAAGGCGTGCTGTCGACCAGTCCCGGACCCCGGCTCATCCAGTACCAAGAGGCCACCGGCCTCGGATATCGAATTAGTGCCGTGGCTGTCCAAACCGCACGCCCAACCAGATTAAACCGAGTATTGCGTCTGGGATCGATATACCTCGCCCCATTTGCCGTCGCGGCACTCGTAGTGAGCCTGGCGGCCCCCCACTACCTGCTGCTGGTATGGTTCAGCTTCTACACGTCGGTCTCGAACTTCTTCATCCCCTGGCTTCCCCTCAGGCCGATGATATTGTTGTTTGGCACCCTCTTCGCTCCGTGGCTGATTGCCATCCTGGGAGGCGTTGCGACGGCCTGGGTAGAGTACTTCAATTACCGGATGCTGGGACGCGTGCTCACCGTCGACCGGATCAGGGCGGCCACTGAAAAACGGCCCTATCAGTTTGCGGAGCGCTGGTTCAAGAAGTTTCCCTTCTGGATCATCGTGTTCACTGGATTTACACCGGTGCCCTACGCACCCTTCCGGGTGTTCGCCGTGAGCAGCAAGTACCCGATCGACAGGTATATTGTCGCCGTTTTGGTGGGCCGGACACCGAGATATTTCCTGTGGGCCTTACTCGGCGCGGCGATCGATCTGCCGCTGTGGGGAATCGCCGTCGTTTTTGTTCCCTTTCTGGCAATCCCCGCGTTCGCGGCGGTCAGGACCTGGAGGAGTCGCGTTCGGGCTCGGAGGGTGGATGTGGACGCGAAGGCGATTACCACCGGCGAACCGGGACGTGGCGCTTCGGCATCGTGAGCCCTGCGACCGTGAAAAACAGCATCACCACCGCGCTGCCACGGCAATCGGCCATCCTATCGAGGGCGGCCATACCGGCGCGATGGGCGGCAGCCCTGGGCATCGTGATCCTGCTGGCACTCGTCGCTTTAACCACGTACAACGCGGTCACCACAGACCGCTTCGCCGCGGACCTGGCTATTACCCGCTGGCTGCAGAATCTCGAGGTAAACGAGGCCCTCGAAGAGATCGTCTTCTACATAATCTTTGAGGGACTGGCGGGTGTGGTCATCATGGCGGCCGTGATGTGGTTGTGGTTCCGGAGCGGCCATCGTGTCGACGCCGTCGTCCTGATGCTGGCCAAGCTGCCCAATTTCATCAACTTCCCGCTGCGCGCCGTTTACGGCCGGCCGCGGCCGGACGAGATGACGGTGAACGTGATAGGCAGCCCCGCCGGCCAGAGTTTTCCCAGCGGTCACGCAGTTCTAGTCATTCTCCTTTACGGTCTCCTCTTCTATATGCTTTTGCGTTACAGCCGCTCCAAGTGGCTGATCTATGCGGCTTTGGCAGGTATTGTCCTCTACATTCCGTTTGCCGGGTTGTATCTGGTCCACTACGGACGCCACTGGGGCAGCGATGTAGTCGGCGGCTATCTATACGGCCTGCTCTATCTGGTCATCGCGATCAGACTTTTCCATCTGGGCAGGGCATGGGAGCGTCGGCATCCGGACACTCTCACGATGGCTACGGTACGACGGCTCGCGGGCAGACTCGGCGTCGGCGGTGGAGGCAGGCTGGCCCGGTAACCTGGCCGCGGACGTCCCCGGCCTTACCTTTTTCGGTCCGTTGGACCGGACGCGGCCTAGTCCCTGGAAGACCCGTCCACGACCAGGTCCACGTGGTCGCCGGGCCGGATGTGCTCCAGGTACCAGTCCTCCGCCGCCATCCAGCGCTCTACCCAGGCCACGTCGTCGTACAGCCGGTCGAGCATCCGGGCAAGGCGCTGCTCGCGAGGAGTTTCGACGAAGGCCGTGACGTCGAAATACGGCCTGAGCTCCGGTCGGGTGGAGTAGACGCCCTCGGCAATTACCACACCGCCGGGCTCTATTTCGTGCCACTCCGCGAGCGTGTTCGTCACCCAGTCGTAGCGTCTGTAGCGCGAGCGAGAGCCTTCGGAGAGAGGCACCAGCACCTCGTCCCTGAGCCGCGCCCAGTCGAAGTACTCGTCGAACCCGTCCTCCGGCGTCAGTCGGCCGCGCTCGGATTCCGTCATGGGGCGGTAGAAGTCGTCCACCGCCACTATAGATCCGCTGTCGAGGGCCCCTCTCAACTGGGCCGCGAGCGTCGACTTCCCGGCGCCGCCAAGGCCGTCTATAGCCACCAGTGTCGTACGGCCGGTGGCCAAAGTCCGCGTGACAAGGCCCAGGAGCTTCGTGACGTCTCGATCAGGGAACATCGGCGCTAACCGTCTGCGTCTCCCCGGTCTATCATAAAGTTGGAGTTGCCGCGGCTTCTACCGGCGCCGGTAGGGTGGGCTTCTCGGCGATCAGCAGCAGAAACCCTCCCAGGGTCGCTACCCCGGCCAGGACTATGTACGCCAGGAAGTAGCTCCCGCGGGCGTCGAACACTACTCCGGCGAAGAGCGGGCCCGCCATCATGAATCCAGACATCGGTACTGTCGACAACCCCATGATCGTGCCGAACGCCTTTCTCCCGAAGTACTCGCCTCGGATAGCGGTGCCCAACGGTATCCGAGCCCCGAAGCCGACGCCGTAGACAACCACGAAGGCGAGAGCCATTAGCGGGTTGCCGGCGAAGGCCGCAAAGCATAGCCCAGCAGCCATCACCCAGGACAAGACCGCCATCGCCACGTTCTTTTCTACCTTGTCACCTAAGTATCCACCAACGAGCTGGGAGACCAACGAGATGCCAAGCACCGCAGCCCAGACGAACGACGCCCTTTGCAAGGTTAGCCCCTGATCCCTCAACGAAGAGATCAGATGGACGGTGAGTGTCGCTATGCTCATCGTTGTGCAGCCCTGTCCGATAGCGATCAGCCAGAAGGCTTTCGTCCGAACGGCCTCACGGGCCGTGAAACCGGTCTCGGGGACCGGACCATGGACCTCCGCCCGAACCGATGGACCGCCAGGATAGCTCTGTCCGTCAGGGACCTGTCCGTAGTCCTCCGGACGACTTCTGACCAGTTGGCTGAGCGGCCAGGCCATCATGAGGAACACGATTCCTATCCAACGGGCAGTCATGTGCCAACCGATATGCTCCGGGGCCACGGACCAGGCCAGGATCGGTATCAGCGTCACACCACCCAGGGAGAAGCCGCTGCTGGCGATTCCCATGGCGAAGCTTCGCTTGCGGTCGAACCATTTGTTCAGTGCCGCCATCAAGGGCATCCAGCCGCCCATCGACGCTCCAAGCATGATGACGGCGAAAGAGACGTAGAACATGGGCAGGCTGGTAACAAAACTGAAGAGAACGAACCCGACGCCGACCACGAACGTCCCGGCGAGAATGATCCACTTCGAGCCCATCCTATCGACGAGAAACCCGACGATGGGCCCCGCGACACTGCCCTCCAGTTGGCCTAGTGAGAACGCCAGGGCCATCTGAGTGCGGCTCCAGCCGAACTCCAACTCCAGCGAGCTAAGCCAGATCCCAACCCCTCCCCAGACCGGGGTCGTCATCAGCGCATTCACAAGGAGGGCCAGGAGCGCGAGCCACCATCCATAGAAGATGGCCCGGCCCCAACGGAGTTCTGAGAGCTTATTGCCTAGCATCTCTTCCGGCTCCGCGGGTTCCCATCGGTCCCACTTGCAGGCTGGTCAAGGTAAGGATGCATTCAAACGCAAGAGCCTCATGGACCGTCCGTGAGGCCATTTGTCATGGGGTCTACGCTGGCAGGGGTGGCAGGATTCGAAACCCGCGACCTGTGGTTTTGGAGTCGGCATCTCACCGTGT
>JADFHV010000187.1 GCA_022566975.1 Chloroflexota bacterium | reverse complement strand
GAGCAGGGCTACGCCGGACAGGAGTTCGCGCACGGGATGGGGAGCAACGACTATTGCACGCGGCCTTGGCACCTCCCCGAGCACTGCCACCAGACAAACTGGACCGTGCGTGAGATGAGCAAGTTCATAGCACGCCGCGATCCGACCCGGCCCGCTTTCTGGTACATGTCGTTCAGCGCCCCTCACCCGCCGCTGGTGCCGCTGGCCGAGTACATGGACATGTATCGACATCTGGAAGTCGACATGCCGTTCATGGGCGATTGGACTCGGGACGTCGAGAGCATGCCATACGCCCTCAGGCATCGGCGGCTCGGCATCGGCTCCTACACCGATACCGAGGTCCGTCTGGCACGGCAGGCCTTCTACGCGATGTGCACTCACGTCGATCACCAGATTAGGCTGGTCATAGGCCTGCTCCGCGAGGAGGGCCTGCTGGACGAGACCATCGTCATGTTCACCGCCGACCACGGCGAGATGCTGGGAAACCACGGCCAGTTCGCCAAAGACATCTTCTACGAGGACTCGGCCAAGATCCCCATGATACTCATGCCCCAGGCCGACCGGAAGGACATCGGCCAGGGCGTGCGGGACGGCCGGCTGGCGGCCCAGGCCGACGTCTTCCCCACCCTCCTCGATCTCTGCGGCATCCCCATTCCCGATGCCGTGGAGGGTCTCTCTCTGGTGGGTGAGCGCCGTCACGACGTGCTCTACGGCGAGCACTGGGAGGACATTCACGCGAGCCGGATGATACGCGACCGGCGACACAAGCTGATCTACTACCCCGTCGGCAACCGGACGCAGCTGTTCGACCTGGAGAGTGACCCCGACGAGTTGCGCGACCTGGCCGGCGACCCCGCTCACCGCGACGTTGTCGAGCACCTCACCCGGAGCCTGGTGGGCCGGCTGTACGGTAGCGACCTCCGCTGGCTGGAAGGCGACCGCCTGGTGGGCCTCCCCGAAGAAGAGTACACGTCAGTGCGTCCGCCCGACCGGGGCCTGGGGGGCCAGCGTGGGCTCAGGTTCAGGTAGCGATGAACTTCAGCGGCCCCAGCCTCTGCTGCGTCCCATCGTCATCCAGCAGGCCTGAACCCGCAGGCCACCAGGACGTGAGGACCATCGTGCCAGAGCCGGTCGAGGACCCCACCCGCGACATGGTGCTACTGGGAGGCCGGTCCCTGATGGGCACCGACGATCCCGCGAGGTTTTCCGCCGATGGCGAGGACCCCGTCCGCGAGGTGACCCTCGAGCCGTTCTACATCGACGCTGCCGCCACCACCAACGCCCAGTTCCGCAGATTCGTGGAGGATAGCGGCTATGTGACAGAGGCCGAGCGGTTCGGGTGGTCGTTCGTTTTCCACGACTTCGTGCCTCGCCGGGTCGCCAGGACCGTGACGGAGGCGGTGGCCGAGACCCCATGGTGGTTGAAGGTGGACGGTGCTTGCTGGAAGCGCCCCGAGGGGCCGCGCTCCGGCATCAAGGCAAGGATGGACCACCCGGTCGTCCACGTGTCGTGGAGCGACGCGACGGCGTACTGCCGGTGGGCCGGCAAGCGTCTTCCGACCGAGGCCGAGTGGGAGCTCGCCGCGCGGGGTGGGCTGGAGCAGAAGAGGTACCCCTGGGGCGACGAGCTCACCCCCGGCGGAAGGCACCGGTGCAACATCTGGCAGGGCCGCTTCCCCGACAAAAACACAAAGACGGACGGCCACGCGGGCACCGCCCCGGCCCGATCTTTCGCGCCCAACGGCTACGGCCTGTACAACACGTCGGGCAACGTCTGGGAGTGGTGCGCCGACTGGTTCAGCCGCGACTTCCACGCCACCGGCCCGCGGGTGGACCCCAAGGGCCCGGCCAACGGCACCGCCAGGGTCACCAAGGGCGGCTCGTACCTGTGCCACGCCTCGTACTGCAACCGCTACCGCGTGGCCGCTCGGGCAGCGACGCCCCCTGACAGCTCCACCGGGCACATGGGGTTCCGCTGCGCTCTCGATGCCTGAGGGAGCGCCCAGCCGCGCCCGGCCAGCTCACCTCACCCCAAACAGACTGACGCTGGGACGACGATGGCCACGGCCGCTGCTGTGACGGCAGCAGTCTTTGGCCGGGTGCGTATCAGGGTTACGCTGTGGCCTGTGCCCGCTCAGCAGCCTGGGGCACCCCGGAGGACCTGAGCAGCTCTCGGATCTCAGCCTCAAGGTGCTCGGGCGGACGGACGGACGGCGGCCGCGGCGGTCCCGCCCTCAGGCCCATGGCCTCCATGGCGGCCTTGATAAACGGCCCCTCACCGCCGGTGACAGCCGTTACCTTTCCGGTCCAGACACTCCATGGCTTCTGGAAGTCCGCAAGCGCGTCCTCGACGCCGTCGTAGTCGCCTCGCTCCAGCAGATTCCAGATACGAAGGGTGTACTCGGGCCAGAATCCACCGACATGTGTAATGAAGCCCCTCGCGCCCAGGCTGTGGCCCAGCGCGTACCGCCCCGAGTTGTCGATGATAACCAGGTCGTCGCGGAGGGCGGCGATGCCCTGCCGGTACTCCTCGTCAGTAGGAGCGGACCACTTCAGGCCGCGCACGGTCGGGATTTCGGCGAGCCGTCTCAACAGGTCCAGGCTCATGTTCAGTCCATCCCAATGGGTGTGGTAGACCATGATGGAGACATCGGACTCCTCGGCGACCATCTGGAACAGGCGGAGCGCGTCCCCCTCGGTTGGCGGGTAGTAGTAAGGTGGGCCCAGCTGCGCTCCCTGTAGCCCGACCTTGGAGGCGTGACGCGCCAGGTCCAGTATGATACGCACGTCTGTATGCTGGATGCTGGCGAGCACCGGGACCTCTCCCTGAGCCGCCTCCAAGGCGGCCTGCATGGCGGCCTTGCGCTCATCGGCGTTCAGTGTCGGATGCTCCCCGCCGGCCGCGGCGACGAGCAGAGACCCCTGGCCCGTGCGAATGCCGTGGTCGATCATGTAGCGGACGTTTTCCTGGAGCGCGTCCAGGTCCAGCGAGTAGTCCTCCTTGAACGGCATCGCCACGGCCACCATAGGCCCCATCAGCCACTCGCGGATTCGTTCAGCTTCCATATCAGCCTCCCCTAGGACAGCAGTTCAAGTCAACCCTGGGGCTCGGGCAGCCTGGTGTCAACGACCAACCTCGGGTTCCGATGACCCCACACGGGCCTGGGTAGAATACACCAGCTCTCAGTAGCGGTGCAAACGTACTGCGGCGGCAGTCACCACGACCGTTGCCTCCGACACCGCAAGGGCGAGCAGTGGAGGAAGTCAAGTGGAGATGGTCGCCGCCACCCCGGACGTCCAACGCGAGTAGGCCCTGAGGTGGAAGAGATTGCGCGCTCATTCGGCGCCGTAGTCCAGGCCGACGATCCTCTGGGGCGTGACCTTGATCAGCACCGAGTCCATGTCGCTTACCGACTCCTGGTAACGTCGAGCCTCCTCATCGGTTTTGTGATAGCGCCGGGTCAGGCGCCAGGCGATTCCGTCCGATTCCGGCGTACCCGACTCCAGGACCTCGGCAAGGCCGTACACGACCACTGTCCGGCCGTCCGGGTGCTCCCCGTCTATGCACAGGGCGACCCGCGGGTCCCTGGTCAGGTTGCGGTACTTGACGCTGCGCCTCTCAATTCCGACGTAGATGGCGCCTGCCTCGTACAGGAACCAGACCGTTGTGAGCTGAGGGGGGCCGTCGACCGAGTTGGTGCCGAATACCGCGAATCGGGGCGTCTGAAAGAACGATTCGACCTGGGAGTCGGACATCTGCACCATCACGAGGACCTCCTGATTGGGCATTCATGGCTAGTACGGTCTCTTCGTCACCGCGGCGCGGGGAGGGATGAAGCCGAGCGCCCCGGAATGGTCTTGAACTCTCTGAGATGGTGACGGGCACTTGATATCCTCCTAAGGCGTTGAACGTATGATAATGATTCGACGGCCTATGGGACCAGCCTCCGGCCCCGCATCAGGACAGGCCACCAGGCCCGATACGTTCAACCACTTGTCTGAACCGCTCGACAAAGCCATTTCGCTGAGTCACAGGAGACCGACCGATGTGTTTGCCCAGCTTCCGTGCTCGCTCCATCCCCGCCTTGACCAGTTCTCGATGGCGACGCCTGAATTCGGAGTCCTCGTACCAGACCATTGGAGAGCCCGGAGTTGGTGCCTAGGGCTGGCGCTCCCACCCAGGTGTTTGTTCGGGTGATGCCCTCTAGCAGTTCGAAGTACCCCTGGGTATCTTCTCGCTCACGCACGACTCCGTATGGCACCGTCCCCGTGGCATCGTCCACCGCTAGCAGCAGTGTGAGCCAGGGTCCTCGGCCCTCCAACCAGGCGTGATCTGATCATCGCAGACCCCGCCCGATAGGGAGCCGTTCCCGAGGTGAACCTTGAAGGGCCTCCGGCCGCTTTGCTGGCACCGTCCCAAGGCCGACTCGCCAACTCGACCCCTCTCAGCTCTTAGTTACCGCCTCGGGAGATCGGCCTTCACCGGATCCTGCACCGCAGCGATTTCTGTAACTTTTCTGTTACGGGTCCGTCGCCCTTTGTTATGGGCCTGTAACGTGATCTGGTTTAGAAGTGGGTTAGCGGAATGCTTACACATCACCGAGCGACTATCACTATCGGGAGCGGCGGCGTAGCCGGCCACTCTGATTCTACTCGTGGCGCCGGGTCGGTGGGCGAGCCCTCTCGTTTACCTACGCCTGTAGGAAGTCACCGACAGGAGAGTGGGGGGAAATCCCATTCGAAGAGGAGAGATTGGCTGATTCTCCTCTGGTTGCCGGGCTTCTACGATGAACGCATGACCGACGTAGCAGCGAGTGCAGCGGGCCAGAGTGAATGAGGACGCTTCGAGGCCTGATAGTTGACGACAACGACATCGCCCGCGGCGCTCTACCCGCCCTGGCGGAGTCGGAGCCGGATGTGGAAGTGGTCGGCCTGGCCAGCAATGGCGTAGAGGCGGTGAGCAGGGCGAGTGAGTTGGTGCCAGACGCCGTGATCATGAGCGTGTTGTCAGGCATGAACATCAACG
>JADFHV010000186.1 GCA_022566975.1 Chloroflexota bacterium | reverse complement strand
CCAACCGTGTTAACCAGGAGATAGTCTATAGACTGGTCGGGGTGGCCGGGATCGAACCGGCGACCTCCTGCTCCCAAAGCAGGCGCGCTACCGCTGCGCCACACCCCGACGGCCCACTGATGATACGGGCTGACCGCAGACGCCGCAAGAGAGGACGTTCGCGTGGGCTGCTAGAGCTCCGGATGCATAGCGTGCCACCCGGTCGCGCTCTCGTAGGCGTGGCCCACCCTGAAAAGGGTGGCCTCGTCGAAGGGCTTCCCGATGAGCTGGAACCCGATGGGCAGGCCCTCCCCTGAGAAGCCGCAAGGCACCGACAGCGCCGGAAGGCCGGCCAGGGACGCAGGGCTGGTCAGTCGCCTGCGCGCCATGTCCCCCTGTCCCTGGTAATGACCTCCCGGCCGGCCGGTCGCGGACTCGATGGACGGCGCGGGGCGGTTGCTCGCGGGCCCGAGCAGCACGTCGAACCGGTCCAGGGCCTCCAGCAGCTCCCGCCGCATCAGACTCCGAGCCCGCTGCGCCTTGATGTAGGCGCTGGCGGGTAACAGCGACGCGGCCTCCAGTCTGGTGCGGGTGTTCCAGTCGTAGTCGTCCCCTGTGCTCCTGAGCCACGTCGAATGGAAGGCCGCGGCGTCCGTGTCCGCGACGGCGATGAAGGCGGCGCCGCTGTGAGGTACGGTCGGCAGGGAGAGCTCGTCCCAAGACGCACCGAGCTCCTCCAGCACCCCTACCGCCTTTCGTACGGCGTCGCCGACCTCCGGGTCGAGACCGTCGAAGTCGAACATCTCGCGGGGAAGGCCGACGCGCAGCCCTCGCACGCCGTCTCGAATGCACTCCCGATAGTCCGGTACCGGTGTGCGACTGGACGTGACGTCACCGTCCTCATGACCCGCGACGGCTTCCAGCACGATGGCGCAGTCCTCGACGGTCCGCGTCATCGGCCCCACGGTGTCCATGGACCAGCACATAGGGACCACGCCCTGCCGTGTTACCCGGCCGTACGTCGGGCGGATGCCGGCGGTCCCGCAGAAAGAGGCGGGACCCCTGATGGAGCCTCCCGTGTCCGAGCCCAGGGCAGCGGAGCACAGTCCGGCCGCGACGGCCACCGCCGAGCCACTGCTGGAGCCTCCGGGCGTCCGGTCGAGGCCCCAGGGGTTGCGGGGCGTGCCGAAAGGATGGTCCACCGTGCCCCCGATGGCGAACTCGCTGAGGTTGGCCTTTCCAATGACGATCGCCCCGGCCCGGCTCAGGCGCCGGACGAGGGCCGAGGTCTCCTGGGGCACGAAGCCATCCATGACCCGCGACCCGGCCGTGGTGGGGACGCCCTTCATATGGATGATGTCTTTGAGGGCAACGGGTATGCCGTGGAGCGGGCCGACGGGGCCGCCCGAAGTCACCGCACGCTCGGCCTCCCTGGCGTCCGCGACGGCCTGGTCGGACAGAACGGTGATGAACGCTCCGAGGCGGGCGTCTAGATGCTCGATCCGGCCTAGGTAGGTCCTCGTCAGCTCCACCGGGGATATGGCCCTGGACCGGACCTGCTCGGCCTGCTCAACGATCGTGGCGTAGTGCAGCGGGACGTCAGTCATCTTGGCCCTCGGGACCGACGGTGAAGACCGGGAGCGGCCCGACTGTATCCATGACCTCGTCCGGTAGCCCGTCGAGTCCGCTGAGGACGGACGTCAGCCTGGCCGCGATGGTCTCGGCGCGAACGTCGTCAAGCCGCAGACCGGCCGCCCGCGCGAGCTCGAGCACCTGCTCTTTTGAGAGATCGGCCATGGTCCCCGGCTCCCTGGACCAAGAGTCTACTTCGCCAAGTAGGCTCGAGCGGCGGGCGCAGCCTCCCTCATGTGGCGGCTCCTGCGGTCGGGAGGGGCGTTGCGCCAGTCGGTGATCTCCGGCTCGGTCTTCACCACGATGAGCACCGGGCCCTCCTGCTCCAGCACCTCGCCGATGCCTGTCGTCCACTCCTCCAGGTCGTCAAACTCGAAGGTCTTGGCATAGCCCGCGCCCCGGGCGAGCTCGGTATAGCTCACATTGTCGGCGTTGGGCGTGGGCTGCCCCCCCGTCATGGCGTACATCCCATTGTCGAGTACGACGTGGTAGAGATTCCTGGGGGCGGCGCCGGCGACGGTCACCAGGCCCCCCAGGTTCATCAGCAGACCGCCATCGCCGTCCCACAGGATCACCCGCCGGTCGGGATGGGCCAGAGCAACCCCCAGCGCCACGGACGACCCCTTGCTCATGGAGGGAATGGGCAGGTGCAGGTCCTCGTCCCTCAGGACGTCCTCCCAGGCCCAGATGGCCGTCTCGGTCGTAACCACGACGTCCCCTCTGTCGTGGCGTTGCACGGCGCGCATGGCATCACGCATGGCGATCATCGCTCATCTGCTCCTTTCGGACGCGGGCGTCCGGCGGATGTTGGGCCATTCTAGCACGGGCGCGGCAGCGGTCTATTCAGCACTTTGCATAATTCACAAGGCGGGAAAGAGAACCAGCGCTGAAAAGAAGAGAAAGGAAGAAATCTACCAGGAGGACGGCTTCGTGATTGTGCCGTTAGCGTCAGTCAGCGTCTCCGGAAATTGGCTTGTTCGCAATGTCTTTGGGAAGATACGGCGTAGGAATGTAGCAGCGTCTTGGAGTTGTTTAGCTGTCGGGAACCGCTCGCTAACGCTTGGATTCGTGACACCTATAGGCAAGTTCAGGTTGTCGCGCACCATCTTGACCGGGAGGGCTAAATCGGAATCATTGGAAATGATGAGCGCTTGTTCGTAGTCCCCTTGGTAGCCATCAGCCAAGAGGTAGGAAGCTAGGTTCACATCGGAACCTTTTTCGGTAGTGACGTTTACTTGAGCAAAGGACGTGACACCTGCCACGGGGTGAGTTAGGGGCAGCCTTTTGGGGTATGTCTTGAACAGACCATAGTGGACGGTGAGGTTTGGGATCGTCTTGAGTGCTCGGATAAATGTCAACTGCCTTCGCGGTTGACTAAGGTCATGTGGCCTTGCGTCTACTAAAGCAGTGAAATACCTTATGCGGTTGATTTGATGCTTGGGCAGCAATGCTTGGCATAGTTTGGAGAGGTCGAGCCACTTATACGGCGTACCCTGTAGAGCCCTATGGTACAGGTTAAACCCATCAACGTAGATATTAGTTCTCATGATCTAAAAAAAGAGGCCACCATAAGGCAGCCTCTTGGCCCTGCCAGCGAAGTGACAGGGGGAGTATACATAAAATATAGAGAAATCCTACGTGATGGTCAAGGGATTATCTCGTATAGGATGTGCACATCCTTACGAGCCGGCTCCCATTACGAGCCGGCACCCATTGTCAATATCGTCGCAGACCATAGGGCAGGCGACCTTTATCGTAAGAGCGCATGTGATTGTAGCGCGATCAGTGATAAATAGCAATGCACCGTAACCTTCCGCCAGCCCCGCGTCGTGATGTGGTTCAGAGACCGCTGGCCTTTGAGCCTGGAGAAGGCCCGCTCGACCGATTGCCTTTGCTTCCGAAGGACTTTGTAGCCCGGAAGGCTGGCCTGCCGTCCTTCGCGGGCGATCATATTTACTCGGTTAGAGGGGATGTCAATGACGGGGTTCGCATGGTATTGATTCCGTACCAGCCGGAACAACGCACTCCCCACGTTTGGGCCGGTGGAAGGCGTTCTCCGTTTCGTCGTCTCCAGCGGCCCCTTTTGGGCCAAAAAATTAACGCGCTCCGACAAAGAGGATTTCCCTCTGGGTCGAGCGCGCCAGGGACTTCTTGAACCGTATACCAGTCGGTTGTCTGCGCACGGCGGGCGCTCCTTCTCCTTTCCTTAAGGAGCAAACCCAAAGGAGCAAACCCACCCTGTGGCGCTGGATGAAGAGAGGGAAGGTAGAAGGCTACCGCGTGGGCCGTGAGGTGCTGATCGAGAAGGCTGTCGTCGAGGCGCTGCGGAAATGAAATATGCAACAGGCTTTGTTGACCGTCGAAGGATGGCTCCGTACAATCGCGTTACCGACTCTGACACGGAGGCAAGGCAGTGGCGATCGTCGGCTCTGGAGACCACAGGTACGAGAGGGTCCCGTCATGGCCCAAGATGCCCAGGGACTGGGCCTTTGGCGCGGCCTCGGACGGCGCGGTCAACTCCAAGGACGAGGTCTACATCTTCAGCCGGGGCCACCACCCCCTGACCATCTGGGACACGGACGGGAACTTCATCTCGTCATGGGGCGAAGGCACCTTCTCCGCCAACCCACACGGCATCTATATCGCGCCCAACGACAACGTGTGGCTGGTGGACCGGGACTTCCACATCGCCACCGAGTACACGCCTGGAGGGGAGCCGCTTCGGACGCTGGGCGAGAAGACGGTGCCTTCTCCGACCTACTACGGCCAGCCCTTCAACCTGCCTTCGGGGCTGGCCATCGCGCCCAACGGAGAGCTCTTCGTCTCCGACGGCTACGGCGGAAACCGGGTGCACAAGTTCAGCGCCGATGGCGAGCTGCTGCTGTCGTGGGGCAGGCAGGGCGCGGGCCCCGGCGAGTTCGCCCTGCTGCACAACATCTGGGTGGACAAGGACAGCCGGGTGTTCATCTGCGACCGCGAGAACGACCGCATCCAGCTATTCGACGACCAGGGCGCCTATCTGGAGGAGTGGACGGACCTGCTGTCGCCGGGCGACCTCTGGATCAAGGACGACGTGGTCTACGTGATCGAGCAAGGGGAGAGATGCGGGGTGTCCATCTGGACGCTGGACGGTGACCTTATCACGCGATGGCGGGGCAGCGAGGGTCCGGGAAAGGGCACCCTGAGCGCCGGACACGGCATCTGCGTCGACTCTCACGGCAGCATCTACGTTACCGAGATCGGCTCGGCCCAACGGGTGCAGAAGTTCCTGCGGGTGTAACGGCATCTCACCGTTGAGAGTATGAGCGGGAGGTCGGACTCCGGCCCCGCGAAGTCGATGGTGCGCAAATGTTTTCGCGACTGCACAACCTGACCTCGAGAGGCGTGTTGCAGGGCCGCGCCGTTGCGACGCTGTCGCGAGTGCTGGCCGGCGCCCTCGACCTGCTGTTTCCTCCGAGCTGCG
>JADFHV010000185.1 GCA_022566975.1 Chloroflexota bacterium | reverse complement strand
CAGACTCGCGGTATATACCTCCCCAGACATCGCTCACGGCAACGACTGTACAGCCCATCTCCGCCAGCAGTCGGGCCACCCATGAGCCCACCTGGCCGAAGCCCTGAATGACTATCTTGGCTCCTTGAGTGTCGAGGTCAAAGTCCTTGGCGGCCTCCCCTAACACGTATACACTCCCTCTTCCTGCGGCAGCGTCACGACCAAGTGAGCCTCCCAGCTCCACCGGCTTCCCGGTGACGATCCCGGGGGTATAGCCGTGAATCAGGCCATAGGCGTCCATCATCCAGGCCATCGTCTGGGCGTTGGTGCCCAGGTCCGGCGCCGGGATGTCGCGGTTGACCCCGAGCAGATGCTCTATGTTTGACGTGTAGCGGCGGGTCAGCCGGTTCAACTCCCCCTCGCTCATCTCGTGGGGATCGCACTGCACCCCTCCCTTGGCGCCTCCAAAGGGGATGTCCACGAGCGCCGTCTTCCACGTCATGAGCGACGCCAGCGCCTTGATCTCCTCCTGGTCGGCCATGGGGTGATAGCGAACGCCGCCTTTGTACGGGCCTCTGACGCCGTTGTGTTGTACTCGATACCCCGCGAAGACCTCGATGCCCCCGTCGTCCATGCGCACCGGCACGGCCACTTGCAGCTCTCGCCAGGGGCGCCTCAGGAGCTCACGGACGCCGTCGTCGAGGCCGAGGTGAGACACGGCCGCGTTGAAAAATACCTCGACCTCTTCAAACGTGCTCATCTCCGTCATGACGGTCATCGACAGTCCTCCGCTTATGCTGTTTCTAGAGGGGTGTGGGGTAGGGGATGTCGGCCCGGATTGCCTCTTCAGCTGTTGTCCTCTCCCGTCGGGCTTGCCCATTATACTAGGGTGTCCAACGCCGGCTGGACCCAAACGGGCCATGCCCTCCCGACATGGCCAGGAACAGCCGGAACATTGAAGCGGGCCAGTGCCCATGATATACTTTTGGTGGTAATCCGAGTGTCGAGCGGAGGAGCGAGAGAGCCTTGTCGTTCGGTCTCAAGTCGTGTAGGCGGGAGAGCGTCCGCTACCAGCGCGAACTCCGTCATAGGTGAAAGAGGCCCCGAGCAGCATCTGACGAAGGCTGTTTCCGGCCCTACTGTGACCATCTTGCGTCTGGCAGTGGGGCTTTTTTGTTTGCCCATTCATCCATGGGACCCAACCCGCATCTAATTATCGTCGCAACGCCAGTTTTGATCGGAGGAAAATGTTGGTAACTCAGACACAGGCCCTTACTCCATACCAGGTCACGCGTTACAGCCGGCACATCATAATGCCCCAGGTCGGCAGCAAGGGACAGCGAAAGCTGTTGGACGCCAAGGTGCTCGTAATCGGCGCAGGAGGACTGGGCTCCCCCATCTCTATCTATCTGACCCTGGCGGGCGTGGGTACCATCGGCATCGTGGACTTCGACACCGTCGACCTGTCCAACCTTCAGCGGCAGATCCTTCACCAGAATGACGATGTTGGGCGTCCCAAGGTCGAGTCGGCCATGGACACTCTCCGGGCGTACAACCCGGACGTCAACCTGATCGGGCACGAGGAACCGCTGACCTCGGCCAACGCCATGGGGATCATCGGCGACTACGACATCATCATCAACGGCGCCGACAATTTCCCCGCGCGTTATCTGGTCAACGACGCCGCCTATCTCAGCGGCAAGCCGCTGGTGGACGGCAGTATCCTGATCTTCGACGGCCAGGCGACGGTCTTTGTTCCAGGGCAAGGATGCTATCGCTGCCTGTTCCCTGAGCCGCCCCCTCCGGGCGAGGTGCCCAGCTGCGCCGAGGCCGGAGTGCTGGGGATGCTGCCCGGTCTGGTGGGAAGCATCCAGGCCATCGAGACCGTTAAGCTTATCCTCGGTATCGGCCGGTCGTTGTCCAGCCGTCTGCTTCTCATCGATGCCCTGGACATGGAGTTTCGTGAGGTCAGGATACGCCGCCGGGCCGATTGCCCGCTCTGCGGCGACAACCCGACCGTACGGGAGCTGATAGACTACGAGGCCTTCTGCGGCGTCCCCGCGTTGGCCAACTAGCCGGTCCGATGCGGACCGCCGGCTCCTGCTCCTGACCTTCGGGTCGCTTCAGCCAGATGATGAGTTGGCGGCAGGACGAATGGGATAGGAATGGGAACCATGAGCATGCAAACAGGAGGTGCGATGTGCCTGCGCGAGTAGCCCATCCGGAGTCGATAGTCGAGACCGACTGGGTCGCCGAGCATATGAACGACGAGAACGTCCGCCTGGTCGAGGTAGACGTCGACACCGCAGCGTACGAGCAGGCCCATATTCCCGGCGCCGTGGGATGGAACTGGACGAGCCAGCTCAACGACACTCTGCGCCGCGACCTGCTTAGTAAGAGCCAGGTCCAGCGCCTGCTGGGAGATTCTGGCATCGGGCGCAACACCATTGTCGTCCTGTACGGCGACAACAACAACTGGTTCGCGACCTACGCCTTCTGGCAGATGCGGATGTACGGTCACCGCCGGCTGAAGATGATGAACGGCGGCCGCAAGAAGTGGATCGACGAGGGGAGACCGACGACGACCGACGTTCCCAGTCATCCACGCCGCACCTACCGCGCCGGCAACCCCGATACGAGCATTCGGGCAACGCGTGACTACGTGTTGGAGGTCGCCTCCACTCGTAACAACGTCGGGCTCGTGGACGTGCGCGCTCCCGCGGAGTTCAGTGGCGAGCTACTTGCGCCGGCCAACCTTCCTCAGGAGGGCGCGCAGCGAGGCGGACACATCCCCGGCGCCGCCAACATCCCCTGGGCCAGCGCCGTCAACGAGGCCGATGGCACCTTCAAGTCCGTGGAGGAGCTGCGCGACATCTACGGAGGGCGGGGCATTACCGGCAACAAGGAGACCATCACCTATTGCCGCATTGGGGAGCGTTCATCCCACACATGGTTCGCCCTCACGCAGATCCTGGGCTACAGCAAGGTACGAAACTACGACGGCTCCTGGACCGAGTACGGGAGCATCGTCGGCGCCCCAATCGAACGATAAACGGACCGCTGAATCCGGGGATCTTGTAGGGGCACGGCATGCCGTGCCCCTGTTTCTTGGGTGGTCGGCTAGACCAGGTCGCCCCGGTCCACGAGCTCTCCGCCAAGGAAGACGTCGGCGACGTTCCACAGCGCGTTGACGTCCTGCGACGGGTCGCCGTCCACTACCAGCACGTCCGCATGCTTGCCGGGCTCCAGCGTCCCGACCGTCTCGTCGGTCCAGCAGGACCTGGCCGAGTCTCGGGTTGCCGAAACGATGGCCTCGATGGGCGACATGCCGATGCCTACGTGGGCGTCCACCTCCGCCTGGAACCGGCCCATCTTGTAGTTTGCCCAGGCCGCGTCCGAGCCGCACACAATCGTTACGCCCCCTTCCCTCATCCTCGCGACGTGGCCCCACCGGCGCTCTTGGCTCCTCTTGCCGTCGTCTAGTTGCTCCTGCTCCTCCAGGGTGAGTCCCTCCGTCTCCCGCTTCTGCTCGAGTTGCCATAGCGGCTCTCGTGCCTGGTGCAGCGTCGGGTTCACGAATACGCCCTGCTTCGCTATCCGCTCGGTGATGTCGGGCCTGTAATTCGGGGTCCCGTCGGGGTCGTTATGCACCGCGTGGATCAGCGTATCGACACCGGCCTCGAGCGCGTACTCCATCGCCTTCGAGTTAACGCAGTGGGCAGCCACGTGCTTGCCAAACTTGTGGGCCTCGGCGCAGATCGCAGCCAGCTCGTCGACATCGAACGAGGGTCTCTGCCCGATGGACGTGCGCGTGCTTCCG
Source organism: Chloroflexota bacterium (assembly GCA_022566975.1). Next base: position 1,316 of record JADFHV010000185.1, on the reverse strand, counting down.
CCGGAGGCGGTGATCTTGATGAAGTCGACGCCCTCTTTGACCAGCTGACGGACCGCCGCCCGGCACTCCGTCGGGCCGGTGGCCTCTATGCCGAAGTAGCTCAGGTGGCCTCCGATGATGGCGACCGGCCTCCCCGCGAGAAGCAGCCTGGGCGCCGGAGTGATCCCCATGTTCACGGCGTCGCGCAGCATCAGCGTAGTCCGGTTCTTGGCCCCACAGTCTCTCACCGTCGTCACGCCGGAGTAGAGGTGCGCCCTGGCGTTGCGGGCCGCCTGCAGCGTGAGGACCTCGTCAGGCAGTGTCACCAGCTCGTCGCCGGCGCGGCCGTCGCCGATGCCGATGAGGTGGACGTGGCAGTCCACGAGGCCGGGAAGTATCGTCTTGTCCTCATAGGTGAACTCCACCACGTCGGCGCCCTCAGGAGGTACGACGCTCTCCTCCGGACCCACGGCGCTGATCGTGTCTCCATCCATCAGGATGGCGCCCTGCTCCACCGGCGGACCGCCCGTTCCGTCTATCAGTCGGGCTGCCCTGATCAGTTTGAAGCCGGTCCCACTTGATGTCACGGTCTCCTCCACTGAGCTGTAGCGCTAACCATCCGGTCTGGGCTGTCTGGTTGCGGCCAATGACGCCTGAGAGCCCCGGTCGATCTTCTGCCCGCCGAAGAAGACCTCCTCTACGTTCCAGAGGTCCTCGATGCTCTCCGTGGGGTCCCCGTCGACGACTATGATATCGGCTTCCTTACCCGGCTCCAGCGTACCTACGCTGTCTTCGACTCCCAATGCCTTGGCCGCATCCCTGGTTACCGACAGGACCCCCTGCGTAGGCGTGTATCCCGCCATGACCAGGCATTCCGTCTCGTACACGGTGTTGCCGAGCTTGTAATTGCTCCACGAGGAGTCCGACCCCGTGATGACGTTTAGGCCCATCTCGATCATCCGTCGGCAGTGCTCGAGCCTCGTGTCGAACTGACGTCTGCTGTCGTCGAGGGCTGTCTGCCCTGCCGGAGTGCGGCCCTCCTGCTCGATCTTCGTCTGGAGGGTCCATACGCCCGACCTGCCGACGTGCAGCGTCGGGTTCACGTACGCGCCCCGCTCGCCGATGCGCTCGGCCACATCCTGCCTGAAGTCGTCGGTGTCGTCGGCGTTCTTGAAGACGCAGTGGATTATCATGTCCACCCCGGCGTCGATGGAGTTGATGGTCCCCTGGGTCGAGACACAGTGGGTGGCGGTCAGCTTGCCGAACTTGCGGGCCTCGCCGGTTATGGCGGTCAGCTCGTCTACGTCGAAGGATGGACGGAGGGGGAACGACGTCCG
>JADFHV010000184.1 GCA_022566975.1 Chloroflexota bacterium | reverse complement strand
TCGGGCCGGGGGAGAGGTGGCCGAGCGGCTTAAGGCGCTGGTCTCGAAAACCAGTATGGGAGCAATCTCATCGTGGGTTCGAATCCCACCCTCTCCGCGCGGAGGAAGTCGTCAGTTAACAGTTGTCAGTTAACAGTTGTCGGTTAACAGTTCTAACACTGACTACTAACTACTGAAAACTGATAACTCCCACCCCCACCCACGGAGAGGTGCTAGAGTGGACGAATAGGCGCGACTGGAAATCGCGTGTCCCCTTCACGGGGGACCGTGGGTTCGAATCCCACCCTCTCCGCCATCCCAACCAACCAGGCCTCTTGACCCCTAGTGGTGAGTCACACATGTTCCGATGATTCGAGAAGATACTGCCCCGCCTGTCATTCTGAGTCCCGACACGTCGGGACGACGAAGAATCTGAGGTGGGGGCTCATCCGGGCTAGGTCGCGGACTCCCCCAACCCCTCCAGATTCTTCACTACCGTTCAGAATGACATCGATTAAGTCACGCGTGACTGACCCCCGGTCGGCCACTGTGTTGTCCTGTGCTACAATTCTAGACCGTAGCCCTTATGGAGACTGACGAGCTCAAATACTGGGTCGCGTTCAACCGTGTTCCTCGCATCGGTCGGGCGCGATTCATGGCGTTGGAGCGCCACTTCGGGACGTTGGAAGCCGCCTGGCACGCCGGTCCGCATGACCTACAGGCGGCGGGCATCGACAGCAAGACGGCGCTACGGATCGTCTCCCGACGGGCTACCGTCGACCCCGACGCGGAGCTCGAGCGGCTTCAGGGTGCCGGGACACGGGCCATCACCTGGCACGATCCCGACTATCCTCCGCGGCTCAAGGAGATCTACGACCTGCCGCCGGTGCTGTACGTCCGTGGGGAGCTTGCGCCGGAGGACGAGCGCTCGCTTGCCGTCGTTGGCACCCGGAAGCCGACGGCTTACGGTCGCGAGGCCGCCCACAGGCTGTCTTACGACCTGGCGCGGGCCGGCGTCACCATCGTCAGCGGACTGGCACGAGGCATAGACTCAATCGTCCATCGCGCCGCGCTGGAGGCGGGGCAGAGGACGATAGCCGTTCTCGGCAGCGGGATCGACGTCGTCTATCCCCGGGAGCACTCCAACCTGGCCGAAGAGATAGTCGGAAAGGGGGCGATGCTCTCCGAGCACCCCCTTGGAACGAGGCCAGACGCTCAAAACTTCCCCAGACGGAACCGGATCATGAGCGGCATGACCCTCGGTACGGTGGTCATCGAGGCTGGAGAGAGCAGCGGTGCGCTGCTGACAGCCAACCACGCCCTGGAGCAGAACAGGGAGGTCTTCGCGGTGCCGGGCAATATCTTCTCCCCCGGCAGCCGGGGGACCAACCGGCTCATCAGCGATGCCAGGGCGAAGCTGGTCTCGAGGTACGAGGACGTGCTGGAGGAGCTGAACCTCACGTGGGTCGGCGAGCAGATGGAGATGGCCGCCCTGTTCCCCCAGGACGAGAGCGAATCGGACGTGCTGAGCTACGTGACCTACGACCCTGTCCATATCGACGATATCCTCCGCGCGTCCCGGTTGGGCATCTCGACGGTCAGTGGCGCGTTGGCTATGATGGAGCTCAAAGGCATGGTGAAACAGGTCGGCGGTATGAACTATATCAGGCTGCGGGAGACCGAAGCCGAGTATCAGGCGGTGTAATCAAATATGGCGAAAGACCTAGTGATCGTTGAATCGCCCGCGAAGGCGCGCACTGTGGCGCGCTTCCTGGGGCCCAAGTACGAAGCCAAGGCCTCCATGGGCCACGTCAGGGACCTCCCGCGCGGCGAGATGGGGGTAGAAGTAGACGACTCCGGCTTCCACCCCACCTACGCAATCATGCCGGACAAGAGGAAGGTCGTCGCGGAGCTGGCAAAGGCCTCCAAGGCGGCCGATACCGTGTATCTGGCGACGGACCCCGACCGCGAGGGAGAGGCCATCTCCTGGCACCTCATCAACGCGGCCAAGATCGACAAGTCCAAGGTCAAGCGCGTGGTCTTCCATGAGATCACACGGCAGGCGATCGAGGAGGCCTTCGCCAACCCAAGGGAGCTGGACCAGGACCTTATCGACGCCCAGCAGGCCCGCCGTATCCTAGACAGGCTAGTGGGTTACCGGCTCAGCCCGGTCCTCTGGGGAAAGGTCCGTCGCGGCCTCTCGGCGGGGCGGGTCCAGTCGGTGGCCCTGCGCATGGTGGTGGACCGAGAGCGGGAGATCCATGTCTTCGTTCCCGTGGAGTACTGGTCCATCGAAGCGGTTCTGGCCAAGAGCGAGAACGGGCGGTCGCCTGAGTTCAAGGCCGCGCTGCATTCCATCAAGGGTGAGAAGGGCGAGGTCAGCATCCCCAACGGGGAGCGTGCCAACGAGATAACGGCCGACCTCGACGACGCGGACTTCGCGGTCGACTCGGTGCGCAAACGCGAGGCCCACAGCCGGCCTTCGCCGCCGTTCATAACAAGCACGCTCCAGCAGGAAGCATCGCGGAAGCTGCGCTTCTCCGGGCGCCGGACGATGCAGGTTGCCCAGCAGCTCTACGAGGGCCTTTCGATAGGAAACGAGGGCTCCGTCGGGCTCATCACATATATGAGGACCGATTCGACCAACGTGGCCTCCAGCGCTCTGAGCGAGGCCGCTGGCTACATAAGGAAAAGGTTCGGCGACCAGTACGCTCCGAAGTCGCCGCGGAAGTACACCAAGAAGGTCCGGGGAGCCCAGGAGGCCCACGAGGCGATCCGGCCCACGTCTATCGCAAGGGAGCCCGAGACCGTCCGTCAGCACCTGAGCCCGGAGCAGTTCAGGCTCTACGATCTGGTCTGGAAGCGCATGCTGGCCAGCCAGATGGCGGACGCCCTGTTCGACTCGACCACCGTGGATATTACGGCGCCAGGCAAGAGGTCGGATAGCGTATACGTCTTTCGCGTGAAAGGCTCGGTCCTCAAGTTCCCAGGGTTCCGGGTGCTTTACATGGAGGACCGCGACGATGCGAGCGCCGACGGCGACCAAGAGGAGACCGCGCCCCTTCCAGACCTGGCCAAGGGCGACGCGCTGGACCTACGCTCGCTGACGCCGGAGCAGCACTTCACCCAGCCTCCGCCACGGTACTCGGAGCCGACGCTCATCAAGGAGATGGAGGAGCAGGGGATCGGCCGTCCCAGCACTTATGTGCCGATAATCGGCACCATAATGGCGAGAGACTACGTTCGGAAGGAGAAGGGGCGGTTCGTCCCGACGAAGCTGGGAACGGCGGTCACGGGTCTGCTGACGACCCACTTCCCCGACGTCATGGACATCGGGTTCACCGCCCGTGTGGAGGAGGAGCTGGACGATATCGCCAGCGGAGAGCGCGAGTGGACGCCCGTGTTGCGAGACTTCTACGGCCCGTTCGATGAGGCGATCGAGCGCGCCATGCGGGACGCCGAACGGGTGCCGCGAGACCAGATAGATGAGGAGACCGACGAGGTCTGCGAGAAGTGCGAGCGGCCCATGGTCATCAAGACGGGCCGCTACGGCCGGTTCCTCTCGTGCAGCGGGTTCCCCGAGTGCCGGAACTCGCGTCCGCTGCTGGCCCGCGTGGGTGTGGAGTGCCCCGAGTGCGGTGGCGACCTCGTGGAGCGCCGTCAGAAAGGCAAGGGACGGAGGACCTTCTATGGCTGCTCCAACTACCCGACTTGCAACTTCGCCGTCAACCGCAGGCCGCTGCCCCAGCCATGTCCGGAGTGCAGCAAGCTCCTCCTGACATCCGGCCGGGACCGCGCCCAGTGCACCTCGTGCGACTACCACGGCCCCGTGCCCGAGGAAGAGCCTGTGGAGATCGCCGTTTAGCGGGCTATTCGCGGCTGTTTACCCGATTTCGGACTGAGGGTCTTGACGCGGACTCAGGTCATTCGGTGTATGTCACCCTGAGCGGAGCGAAGGGCCTAGCAGGGTACCGAATCCCGACGAGTCGGGACGACCATCCCCCCTGACCCCCTTTCCTTCGGCTGACTCAGGACAGGCTCTGGCCAGGAAGGGGGAAGGAATGGTATCTGAGGGACATCCTCAGACTCCCGGCAATCCCGATCCCGATTTATCGGGAGGACTGCACACCCCACATTTCATCAGCGTGCTAGAACGTTCCGCTGGCCGATAGCCGCCGGGCAGCCAATCGCCCGGTCCCAGACACTTCATCTTCCTTCCGGCACGGAAGGACTCTTCAGCCTGACACGATATCTCTCGACTAGACCCCCAGCCACTCATGGCCCCCGCAACAAACTGGCCCGAAAACCGCTGGCGCCACTGCCGCATCCTTCGCTACGCTCCGCCCATGAACCAGGATGAGTGGCTCGCTCTTATTGAACAATTCCGGGAGCACCTCAAGGCGGAGAGGGACCTGGCCCCGCTCACAGTCCGTAACTACACCACTGACCTCCAGCCCCTGTACAGCTACCTCACACAGAAAAACATAGCGGACCTGAGGGCACTGGACCGGGTCGCTATCCGGGGGTATCTCGCGTGGCTGGACGAGCTGGGCTACGTCCGACGGAGCGTCGCCAGAAAGCTGAGCACCCTTCGCACGTTTCTGCGCTGGCTGGTCCGCAAGGGCCAGATGGACGCTGACCCCCTGCCGAAGAGAGGGGTCATGAAGTTGGAGTCTCGTCTACCTAGATTCCTATCCCAGGACGAGGCCAAAAGACTCGTGCTGTCTCCAGACACATCGGAGCCACTGGGTGTCCGCGACCGCGCGTTGCTGGAGCTGATATATGCCGCGGGCCTGCGGGTCAGCGAGGTCAGGGACCTTAACACCGGCAATCTTAACCTGGAGTCGCGGGAGCTTCGCGTCACCGGCAAGGGGTCGAAGCAGCGGGCCGTCCTCATCGGTGGGATAGCCAGGGACGCCCTGGCTATCTATATGAAAGAGGTGCGTCCCAAGCTTGCCAACCGCGACAGCGGCAACGCACTGTTCCTCAACCGCTACGGCGGCCGTCTGAGCCAGCGCAGTATCCAATCTAAAGTGCGTCGCTACGCTGCGAGGGTTGGCCTCGGGTCTGCGGTCCATACCCACACGCTGCGTCATTCCTTTGCCACCCACCTGCTAGAGGGTGGAGCCGA
>JADFHV010000183.1 GCA_022566975.1 Chloroflexota bacterium | reverse complement strand
GCACAGTACACCGAGCGAGACGGCGTCGAGCGCCGCTTCTTCGCCGGCGTCTTCGGCATCTTCGGCCACGGTAACGTGGCGGGCGTCGGCCAGGCCCTGCAGCAGTACCACGATAGCCTGACCTACTTCCCCGCCAGGAACGAGCAGGCCATGGTGCACGCGGCCGCGGGCTACGCGAAGATGAAAAACCGCCTGGTCACCTTCGCCTGCACATCGTCCGTCGGACCGGGAGCCACCAACATGGTCACCGCGGCGGCCGCGGCGACCGTCAACCGCATCCCCGTCCTTCTGCTCCCCGGCGACATATTCGCGACCAGGCGCGTCGCCCCCGTTCTCCAGCAGCTAGAGGCGCCCTGGTCCCAGGACATATCCGTGAACGACTCGCTGAAGCCCGTGTCCACGTACTGGGACCGCATCAACCGGCCGGAGCAGCTTGTTACTGCGGCCCTCGAGGCCCTGCGCACGCTGACCGACCAGTCGCAGACCGGCGCGGTGACGCTCGCACTTCCCCAGGACGTGCAGGCCGAGGCATGGGACTTTCCGGAGGAGCTGCTCGAGCCGCGGGTGTGGCACATCGCCAGGCCCTTGCCCGATCAGGCGGCACTGGCCAGGGCGGTCGACCTGATAAGGGCGGCCAAACGCCCCCTGCTCGTGGCGGGCGGCGGCGTCATATACTCGGAGGCTACCGACGCGCTGCGCCGGCTGGCCGACGCCACCGGCATCCCGGTGGCAGAGACCCAGGCCGGCAAGGGGGCGCTGCCCTACGACCACCCGTCTGCCCTGGGAGCGATAGGCGCGACTGGAACGAAGGGCGCCAACGTCGTGGCCCGTGAGGCCGACGTGGTCATCGGTGTGGGGACCCGATACTCGGACTTCACGACGGCGTCCAAGACAGCGTTTCAACATCCGGACGTCAGGTTCATCAACGTCAACGTCGCCTCCTTCGATGCTTACAAGCACTCGGGCGTGCCGCTGGTGGGCGACGCCCGGTCCACCCTCGAGGCCCTGACGTCTGCGCTCTCCGGCCACGCCGTCGTCGACTCTTACCGCGACCGGGTGAGAGCCTTGAACGCCGAGTGGGACAGGGAGGTCGAGCGCATATACCAGCTTGGACACACGCCGCTGCCGAGCCAGGGCGAGGTAGTCGGCGCGCTCAACGACTTCGTAGACGCTAAAGACGTCGTCGTGTCGGCCGCCGGAAGCCTGCCCGGAGACCTTCACAAGCTCTGGCGCACCCGCGACCCGAAGGGATATCACGTTGAGTACGGCTACTCGTGCATGGGTTACGAGGTTGCCGGCGGGCTGGGAGTCAAGATGGCCGACCCGGACCGCGAGGTCTACGTCATGGTGGGAGACGGCTCGTGGCTAATGATGTCGTCCGAGGTCGTGACCGCGGTCCAGGAGCAGGTCAAGCTCACCATCATTCTGATCGATAACCACGGGTACGCCTCGATAGGCGCTCTCTCCGAGTCTGTTGGCTCCGGAGGCTTCGGCACGCGCGCCCGCTACCGCGGCGAGGACGGCACGGTCTCCGGCGGACACCTACCCGTCGACTTCGCGGCCAACGCGGCTAGCCTCGGCGCGGACACCATCGAGGTCACCACCATCGCGGAGTTCAGGGACGCCCTGGAGCGGGCCAAGAGGAATCAGACCACCACGGTCATCAAGATCGAGACCGACCGGGAGGCCCGCATCGGGTCGTACGAGAGCTGGTGGGACGTGCCGGTCGCGGAGGTCTCGTCCATCGACTCGGTTTCACGGGCGAGGGTCGAGTACGAGGAGCGCCGCGAGCTGGAGCGTTACCACCTGTAGCGCCGCTGTCGCGACGTTGCCCAGGAACCTACTCAACTTGGCCAGAACATCCGGGCGCTCTTCCGGGGGTGACGGCCTCGCCGGTTCCTCAGTTATGGCAGTCCTCTCGGCTAGATACTCTCCCTCAGACTTATCCCCCATTCATAAAGCCGCCGGATCCGTTCGAGTCTGACCTCCAGCTCCCTGCGGCTCGGCTCTGGGTTGCCTTCGGCTTTCCTGAACGTGCCTGTAGAGCGCCACAATGCGATCTTGGTTAGTCTGTGGGTATCACGAATCGACGAGCGTACTCGCCCCAGCTCGGTGTGGCGCGGGCATTTCCACCCAGCGCTCTTCCCGTTTGCCTCGTGTAAGTGTCCTCGAACGCGGTCCGACGCCGAGGTCCTGCCAACATTGACTTCGACCTTCGAGATTTCTATGATGGCGTAGGGCCGCCAGTCCCATTCCAACAGAGGCGACTGTTCGAGTGATAGTCGACACGCACGTCCATATCTGGGAGATGCCGCCGGTGGCTCCCATCGGCCCGACGGCGCCGAGTTTCACGGCGCTCCCAGACGAGCCCGCGACGGCCGAGGAGCTTCTGGCCGACATGGACTCCTGCGGCGTCGACTACACGGTCCTGGTCCAGACATCGTGGTCGACTTGGGACAACGGCTACGTAGCAGACAGCGCGTCGAGGCATCCAGACCGTTTCATCGCCCACGGGATGATCGATCCGCTGGCGCCTGACAACGCCGACCTGGCCCGCTATTGGATGATGGAGCGCAAGATGGCGGGGTTCCGGTTCCATCCGGGGTACTACGAGGGCGTCGAGATTCTTACGCGCCCTGAGAACAGGAGGCTGTGGGAGACCGTCTCCGAGCTAGGAGCGGTCGTACAGGTGCATTGCCGCCCGGAAGATGCGCATCAGCTCGATACCGTGGCCGCAATGCATCCCGACGTGACATGGCTGATCGATCACATGATGTACCCGGAGGTCGCGTGGGCTCCGAAATGGCAGCCGTACCAGCCGGTGCTAGACCTGGCCAGGCATCCCAACGTCCACTTGAAAATATCGGACGTGCACGGCAGGTCTCGGCAGCAGTTCCCATATGCAGATATGCACGAGGTGATACAGACCGCGGTCAACGTGTTCGGGGTCGAACGGTGTCTCTGGGGGACCGGCTATCCCGGCCGCCATCGTACCAAACACGGCTGGCCGACCCTGTCCGACGAGCTAAGGCTCATCCGAGAGGGACTGCCGTTTCTGTCGGCCACAGACAGGGAGAAGATCCTCGGCGGCAATGCCGCCCGTATCTGGAAGCTAAGACAGTAGAGCGCTCTAGCCGGAGCCTACTTCTGAGGCTCCCGGCAGCTTCCGTTTCGCCAACTCTCTCTTCGTTCGCTGCCCGAGGTCCCGTATGCCGCCGACTAGGCCCCTGGCCAGTGCGGGGGCGCCGGCAAGGCACGAGCCCGCGGGAGGGCGGTCTTCCTTGCCGGGGTCCGCCCCCTTTGCTAAACTGCTCGGCGCCCGGAGGTGTCCAGACATGCGAATCACGACCGAAGAGATCCGGCACATCGCAACACTGACTAGGCTCGGCATGACCGACCAGGAGGCGGAGCGTATGCGGGACGAGATGTCCAACATCCTGGAGAGCTTCGACGTACTCGACCAGGTGGATACCGAGGCCGTGGAACCCACGGGACACTCCGTGGACCTGGACACCGTCGTCCGTGACGACGAGGTCACAGAGTCCTCCCCTGTCGATGACATCCTGGCCAACGCACCCTCCACGGAAGACGGTTTCATCAGGGTCAGGGCAGTGTTGGAAGAGTAGTCGTCAGTGGTTAGTCGTGAGTTACTAGTCGATGGATAAGTCAGAGCTGACCAGTCTCACGGCGCACCGGGCCAGGGAGCTGCTCGACGGGAAGCAGGTCTCGTCGGTGGAGCTTGCCCAAGCCGCGCTCGACCGCATCGCGGAGGTCGAGGAACGGGTCCACGCCTTCGTCACCGTCACTGGAGAGCATGCGCTGGAGCAGGCACGGCTGGCCGACGTGCGAATCGCAGCGGGGGACGTCGGGCCTCTGACCGGTATCCCGGTGCAGGTGAAGGACAACATCTGCACACGGGGAATCAAGACCACCTGCTCCTCGAGAATGCTGGAGGGGTTCGTACCGCCCTACGACGCTACAGTCGCGACCAGGCTATGCGAAGACGGGGCCGTGCTGGTCGGCAAGGGCAACCTGGACGAGTTCGCCATGGGCTCGTCCACGGAGAACTCGGCCTTCTTTACCACGCGGAACCCGTGGGACGTGGAGCGCGTACCGGGGGGTAGCAGCGGCGGGCCCGCCGCTGCGGTGGCCGCCGGCGAGTGCGTCTGCGCTCTCGGGTCGGACACAGGCGGCAGCATCCGCCAACCCGCGTCCCTGTGCGGTGTTGTGGGAATGAAGCCGACCTACGGCCTCGTTAGCCGTTACGGTCTAGTGGCCTTCGCCAGCTCCCTGGACCAGATCGGCCCCATCACCAGGGACGTGACCGACTCTGCGCTGATGCTGGGCGCGGTCGCGGGACACGACCCGCGGGACTCCACCTCCATCGCCTATAAGGTCCCGGATTACGCCTCGAACATCGACCGAGGCGTAGCCGGGCTCCGCATCGGCGTGCCCCGGGAGTATTTCGTCGAGGGGATCGAGCCGGGCGTCGAGACGGCGGTCCGGACCGCCGTCGAAGTCCTGGAGGACCTGGGCGCAGAGGTAGAGGACGTCTCCCTACCCCACACGGAGTATGCTCTCGCCGTCTACTACATCATCGCCCCGTCGGAGGCATCGGCTAACCTGGCGAGGTACGATGGCGTCAAATACGGCTACTCGGCGCGAGAGGCTGACAACATGTGGGACGCCCTAGAGAAGACCCGCCAGGAAGGGTTCGGCCCGGAGGTAAAGCGGCGTATCATGCTGGGCGCCTATGCCCTGTCGGCCGGATACTACGACGCCTACTACCTGAAGGCCCAGCAGGCGCGGACGCTGATCAGGCAGGACTTCGACCGGGTGTTCCAAGAGGTGGACGCGCTGGTCACGCCGACCTCTCCCGTTACCGCTTTCAAGATTGGGGAGAAGACCGGCGACCCGGTGCAGATGTACCTGATCGACGTTTGCACGCTGCCGGTGAACATCGCCGGGCTGCCCGGCTTGTCGGTGCCTTGCGGTTTCTCGGAGGGATTGCCGGTGGGGATGCAGCTCATCGGCCCCCATTTCTCCGAGGAGACCCTGCTGCGGACGGCCCACGCCTACGAAGCCGAAACTCAGTGGGGCCTCGCCCGGCCCTCGCTATAG
>JADFHV010000182.1 GCA_022566975.1 Chloroflexota bacterium | reverse complement strand
CTGACACCAACTATGCCGGCCGGCTCGACGACGGCATGTGACTTACGTCTCGTCGCTCTTGACCAGACCGATGGTGACACCGTCCGGGTCCGAGAACTGCGCCAGAGTGACCACCCCCGGTACCTCGGTGACTGGCATGACCGTCTTGCCGCCGAGGCTCTCCGCCTTGTCGAGAAACGCCTGCAGGTCGTCTACTTCGACGTAGAAGACCACGTGAGGGTCCCCCTGGGCTTCTGCGATACCCCCGTTGATTCCATGGTCGCCGCCGTGGGTATCGACCATCCCGTAGTTCATTTCGTCGAGGGACTCAACGTGCCACCCGAACAGGTCTGAGAAGAACTTCGCACTCTTCTTGCGGTCCTTTCCGTGGACCTCAAAGTGGACAACGGGATTCGGCATCTTACGCCTCCTTCTGGCTTATGCGATCTGTCCTCATTCTCCGGATGCGGCCCAGGGATCGGGACCGGGGTCGCCACCGGCGCCTGCCACCGCCAGACGGTCCATGTAGTGCGTCCAGCCTTCTAGGTGGGCATCCCGCTGGTCCTCGGGAAGGCCGGTGTGGCGCAGACGCACGATTGTGCCGTCCCCATCGGGTGTCAGCGTGATCTCCACCCTGCTGGAGCCGGGTGGTACGGCACTGTCCTCACCCTCCCAACCCCAGGAGAAGACGACCCGGCTGTTGGGAGTGACCTCGACATACTCTCCTCGGGCGATGTTGGTGCCATTCACGTCCACGCGATAGACGCCGCCCGACCGCGGGTCCAGGCTGACGCTCCTGCCCTGCCATCGGACCATCTTGGCCGCGTCGATGAAGAAGGGGAAGATATCCTCTGGACTGGCATCGATCCGAACCTCACGTTCGACGGCATCACTCTCGGTCGTCGCCATCGGACCTCCTTCTATCGGCTTCCGCGACCTCCTTCAGCATCCTCAGGCCCTCGTCCCAGAAGCCCTCCAGATACTCCCGCAACTCCCTCAGGCCCTCCGGGCGGGCCCGGTAGAGAATCTGGGTCCCCTCTTTCCTGGCACTGACCAACCCTGCCTCGGCCAGTACCTTCAGGTGCTGCGAGATGGCCGGACGGGTCACGTCGAAGCCCGATGCGATCCGTCCGGCTGGGAGCTCCCCGTACTGTATGAGCCGGAGGATCTCGCGGCGACGGGGCTCGGCTATGGCACGGACCGCAAGGTCCAGCATGGGTAGACGTTAGCATACACTTACGAAAGCGTCAACTAACGCACGGGGCGGGGGAGTTAGACGTAGAATGGCCTTCGCCGTGTGCCGCGGCCTGAAGGCTGCGACATCGTTCTCTCCCCCTGCCTGATGCCACATCCTTCAGGATGTGGTTCATATCCGTTCAGTTTACCTCAGCCCGAGCCGACGGTTAAGAGCGGTTTTGATATAGTCACCAGGACGGCCATGAGACACATTCTGCATGCGGATTTCGACGCCTTCTACGCAGCGATAGAGCAGCGGGACAATCCCGCCTTGCGAGGCAAGCCGGTGGTGGTCGGGGGAAGTCCCGAAGGAAGAGGCGTGGTCGCGTCGGCGTCATACGAGGCCCGGCGCTTCGGCGTCCGCTCCGCCATGCCCATGCGTACAGCGCTGCAGCGCTGTCCAACGGCCATCCGGGTCCCCCCGAGGTTCGACCGGTACGGCGAGGTCTCGCGGCAGGTGATGGTTATCTTCAAGGAGATTACGCCCCTGGTGGAGCCCCTCTCTCTCGACGAGGCCTACCTGGATGTGACCGAGTCAGTCACTCCAGAACGCTCCCCGGCCCGGATCGCGTCGGAGCTGAAGCGTCGCGTGAGGGCCGACCTGGCGCTGACTATCTCGGTGGGTGTTGGCGCCACCAAATCGGTGGCAAAGATCGCCTCGGACATGGACAAGCCCGATGGTCTCACCGTCGTGGCTCCCGGGTCAGAGCGAGAGTTCCTCGCACCGCTTCCGGTCGAACGGCTGGGGGGGATAGGCCCCAAGACCGCCGAGCGCCTGCACCGCGCCGGTATACGGACCATCGGCCAGCTGGCGGCCAGGCCGGAGGAGTGGTTCGTCACCCACTTCGGGCGCATGGGTCCCGGCGTTCGGCGGCTGTCTCTGGGCCAGGATGACCGGCCCGTGGTGGTGGAGCGCGAGAGGAAGTCCGTGAGCGCCGAGACGACACTGGCCCGCGATACCGACGACCCGGAGCTACTGTTCGAGCTGGTCAACCGGCTTAGCCAGAGTGTCGGGAGCCATCTGACGCGAAACGACATCCAGGGCCGGACCGTGAAGCTCAAGCTGCGGCTGGCTGACTTTACGACCTTCACGCGGCAGACGACCCTCGCCGATCCGGTTCGGTCCGCCGATGAGGTGGCCGCGGCCGCGGCCGAGTTGATACGGGCCGAGATCCAGCCCGGGAGGCTGTTTCGCCTGGTGGGCGTCGGGGTATCCGGCTTCGAGCGGCCTGAAGAAGAGCCGGCCCAACGGAGGCTGGCGGGTTTCGAGTGAGGGCGCGCTCGTCGCTATTTCCCTCGCTTGTTTGCGCGCGGCTTGTGTCTTTCTATCAAGGCCCGCTCTACCCGCCGGGCCTCTGCGGCACTTGACAATGGGCGGGTCTGAAACCGTGTGGCCCCACGAACATCGCGATTCCTCAGGTGTTCTTGAAGGCGTTCTTTCAGTCTGCCGGCCCCGGCCGAGCCCGTGTATATGATGTCGCCTTCTCGGTTCCTCAGATTGTAGACACCGCTCTGCTCGGGAACGTCTCTCAGGTTCCTCCCGGAAAGCGGCTTGCTCTTACCCATCCTTTTCTTAGCCATCCCTGGCCCCCGCTGAGGACTTAGCCTTCCGGCTCCGTTCTTTCAAGTACTTATACAGGTCGTCTCGGTGCACCATCCAGTTGCGACCGAACTTTGTTCCAGGTAAGACTCCGCGTCCTATCTGGTGACGCAAGGTAGTTGGGCTGAGGCCGAACGTCGCCCCGGCTGCCGCCAGAGAGTAGTAAGGGTCCGGGTCCTCCAACTCTGTCCCACTCAGGTCGTACTTCTTGCTGGCGTTCAGGAACTCCAGAGCCAGAACGCGGCCGGTCGAATCATAGTCTACCTCTACTCCGGGAGCAATCGACCTGGTCTCCTCTACCTCGGCATCGGCTAGCAATATCGCAAGGACATCCATCGCCTTGTCGTAAGTGATCCTCATTCCCAGCACCTTCTTTTGAGCACTGTGATCACGTAAAATAAGCCTCTGAACTTGTGCTCTACCGAATCGTACACGACTGTCAGGGGAGTTCCGTTCAGCTCGATACACGCCTCTCGAGTACCCTCTTCTCGCCCATCGACGTGTTCCCCAAACTGCAAGATCAAAGCTACGTCTCTTAAAGTGATGCGTCGCCGCTGCATCTGCATGGCGGCGTGCTCACCGATTACAATATCGGCCGGGTTCATTCTCTTTCCACGTCGGTCTGTGATCAGTATGGCCGATATCGGCCATACTGTCAATCGAGCACCGTCTATGGGGTTCAGGCGCATCCAATACTGTGACTGGAAACCTGACGAGGAACTACGTGATGCGTGTCCACTCCATGCTCGGCCTGGGAGCGGCCGTCTTTATGACGGCCGTCGCCGTAGCATGCGCGGACGTCGCTGTCTCTGACGCGACGGCGACGCCAACTGTCGTAGCCACCTCCACAGCGGTCCCAACGCCCGTAGCGACGCCGGTCCCGGCCGAGACGCAACCGGTCGGTGAGAGCTGGCCCATGTTCAGGCTCGACGCGCGGCATTCCGGCTCGCGTGGGACAGAGGGTCTGCCCGATTCGCCAAGGCTCCTGTGGAAGTTTCAGACCGGCGGCGTGGTGGAGTCGTCTCCGACCGTGGTGGACGGCGTCGTCTACGCGGGGACCTTTAACCGCAATCTCTTGGCCCTGGATGCGGCCACGGGCGAGGTCCGGTGGAGATTTCCGGTCGGCGGCCTCCTGAGGGCGTCGGCTTCGGTGGTCAACGGCACGGTCTACTTCGGCGCCGACGACAATAGGTTCTACGCCGTGGACGCTCAGACAGGCGGGGAGCGCTGGTCCTTCGGGCTGGGGCCCGGAGGGGAGCAGTCATCGCCCGCGGTGGTGGACGGACGCGTCTACTTCGGCGCCTTCGACTTCAATGTTTACGCACTGGACGCCGAGACTGGCGATCTGATATGGCGCTTCCCAACGCGCGGTGGCATCCTCTCGTCCCCGGTCGCCTCCAACGGCACGGTATTTATCGGCTCGACGGACGGCAACCTGTACGCCATAGACGCCGAAACAGGCGATGAGCGGTGGAGATTCACGACGGGGCAGTCGGTCTTCTCGTCGCCGGCCGTCTGGGAGGGGACGGTCTACTTCGGCTCGGACAACGCAATCGTGTATGCGCTGGACGCCGAGACTGGCGAGCGGCGATGGCAGCGCGAGACGGGAGGACAGGTTTTCTCTTCGCCGGCCGTGGTGGACGGGACAGTCTACGTCGGGTCCAACGACGGCTTCCTCTACGCCCTGGACGCTGAGACCGGCGAGCCCGTGTGGAGGACGTTCATCAACGGGCCGGTGCTGTCGTCGCCGGCAGTGCTGGGGTCCCTGGTCTACGTCGGCTCGTCGGACGGGAGGCTGTACGCCCTGGACCGCACTGGAGGCCGCGTCTTGTGGACCTTCTCCACTGGAGACAACGTCTGGACCTCCCCGGCGGTCGTGGACGGCGTCGTCTACTTCGGCTCCCACGACGGCCTCATATACGCCATCACCCGCGCGGAGGAGTAGTCACCCCCTCACGCCGACCCGAGCACCGAGCCGACGATCTCAGGGTGGCCGGCCAGGAGCTCGACGGCACTCACCGGCCGCCTTCCTTCAAGTTGCACTCTCCGGAGCTCCAGGATGCCGTCGCCGGTTGCGACGCCCACCACCCCTTTCTCAAGCGAGACCACCTGCCCGGCGCCGAGGGAGGCCTCCGAGTCCAGATCGAGCGCGGACGCCTCGAGGACCTTGAGGAGCCTGCCCTGCCAGTGAGTAAAAGTGCCTGGCCAGGGGAAGTAGGCTCGGACCTGTCGGGCGGTATGTGCGGCCGGTCGGCCCCAGTCTATCTCGCCGTCCTCCCGGGACAGCCGCGTGGTGACCGTCGCCTGGGCCTCATCCTGGGGTCGGGCCTGGA
>JADFHV010000181.1 GCA_022566975.1 Chloroflexota bacterium | reverse complement strand
CGATGACGACTACGCATTCTAAGATCGCGACCTTGCACTGGACCGAGAGAGGCGAAAAGCACCGCTTATAACGTCCCTCAGCGCGAGTGCGGCCGTTAAACGAACCCGGCCGCGCTCATGATTTGCAAGTTGACGGGAAAGATGCTAGATTGAAGCGGTCGGAAATCGTTTTTGGGAGTGATCGCGCGCGTGGAACCCAACGAGCAAGAGACGCCTTCCCCCATCGGACCGCAAAGTCCGCCTGACAAACAAGAGTTGAAGCGTGAGATTCTGGACTTTGTCAAGCTCGTGGTCTGGTTTCTCATCATCTTTCTTGGATTGCGGCAGTACGTGATCGAAGGCTATGAGGTGGTCGTAGCCCAACGACTCGGCCGCCTGGGCGTAGTCGCGGACCCCTGCCGGGTCGGCGCCGATCTCGGTCTGCGGAAAGACGACTCCTATTCGCATGGGTGTGGCTCCTTCCTGGAATCAGGCACTGTCACCCCGAGCCCTTCGGCCCTGCTCGGGATAAACTCCGCGAGGGGTCTGGGGATGGGGGAGCCCCGCCCCAGATACCTCGTCGTCCCCGGCCCTTTGGGGACTCCTCGGCATGACATGGGGAGTATTGAACTCCTCGACTGGTGCTCTGTCACGGATTCCACCCGTTGTTAGCAAAGAGGAGGTCTGATATACTGGTGCCCGCTTGTCAAGGGGCCTCGGCGAATCGGGATTCAGGCCGACGACACCGGGCCGCTGGCCTCTGGAGCGACCGGGCCGTCGGCCCGTCAGGATGGGCACACGATCGTCCGGATATAGCAGGTGATCTGGCTCTTGCTCCCATCATAACGCAGTTTCCAGTATGAGCTTAAACAAGGAGGTGGGCTATTGAAGTGGATCGACTACGCCAACCCGACTTCACTTAGTGACGCTTTAGGGTTGATGGCTGAGCACAAGGGCCGGGCACGCGCCCTGGCCGGTGGGACCGATATCCTGGTCCAGCTAAGGACCGGCGGTAAGGACCCCGACCTGCTGGTCGACGTCAAGGAAGTCCCGGAGCTCAATGAGCTCACGTACAGCGCGGGGGCCGGGCTCATCATGGGAGCGGCCGTCCCCTGTTACCTGATCTACGCCGACGAGAACGTCAAGAGTCACTACCCCGCCATCATGGACGTCGCGACGCTTATCGGAGGCACCCAGATCCAGGGCAGGGCTTCCTTCGGCGGCAATCTGTGCAACTCCACGCCCAGCGCCGACTCGATTCCGGCCATGATAGCCCTTGGCGCGATCTGCAACATCGCAGGACCCGGCGGCACCAGGCAGGTCCCAGCGGAGGAGTTCTGCACCGGGCCGTCCAAGAACGTGCTTGCACCGGACGAGCTGCTGGTCTCCATCGCCTATCCGCCACCGCCGCCCAATTTTGGGGCTAACTACATCCGCTTCATCCCCAGGAACGAGATGGACATCGCCGTGGCGGGAGCCGGTGTGTCGGTCGAGCTCGACAACGGCACATTCAAGTCGGCGCGCATATCCCTGGCGTCCGTGGCTCCCACGCCGCTCTTCGTCAGAGAGGCGGGCGACGCCCTGGTGGGCAAGCCGGTGAACGAAGAGAGCGTGCAGGTGGCCGCGGAGATCGCCAGAGACGCCGCCAGGCCCATCACCGACATGCGAGGGACCATCGAGTACCGAAAGCACCTGTGTGAGGTGCTGACGCGACGAGCGCTCAACACGGCCATAGAGAGAGCCAAGGAGGCACGATAGATGCCCGCAAAGACCCACATAACCACGACCATCAACGGCGAGCAGGTCGATTTCCTGTGTGAGCCGAGGCAGAGCCTTCTGGAGTGCCTGCGCGACATCATCGGACTGACCGGCTCGAAGGAAGGGTGCAATGACGGCAACTGCGGGGCGTGTACGGTCGAGTTCGACGGCCGGATCGTCACCTCCTGCCTGGTGCTGGGAGTCGAGGCCCAGGGCAGGGAGATAACCACCATCGAGGGCATCGCGACACCCGCCGGCCTCCACCCGATCCAGCAGGCGTACCTGGAGAATGCGGCCCTGCAGTGCGGCATCTGCACTCCCGGCTTCATCGTTGCCACCAAGGCGCTCCTGGAGCAGAACCCTGACCCCACCGAGTACGAGATTCGCTTCTGGCTGGCCAACAACCTCTGCCGGTGCACGGGCTACGACAAGATCATCCTGGCGGTGCAGGATGCCGCCGTGAAGATGCAGGGTGTGAAGGTATGACCTCCACGAAGTACGAACACAACGTAGTCCTCTCCACCAAGGAGTACGACGTTGTCGGAACGCGGCCCATCCGCCCCGACGGCGCGGATAAGGTAACCGGGCGCGCCCTCTACGGGGCCGACTTCGATGCCGCTGGCCTGTTGCATGGCAAGGTCTTGCGCAGTCCGCACGCTCACGCGCGGATCAAGTCGATAGACACCAGTAGGGCCGAGGCGTTCCCAGGCGTCCGGGCGGTGGTGACCGCCGCGGACTTTCCTGCCGTGGCCGACAAGATCGTGGACGTAGGTGAGGCGGGCTCTGGGAGCCTGAAGTACCTCCGCGACAACGTCCTTGCCAGCGACAAGGCCCTGTACAAGGGCCACGCCGTGGCCGGCGTTGCAGCCACGAGTCCACACATAGCAGAGGAGGCGCTGGGGCTCATCGACGTCCAGTACGAAGTCTTGCCATCGGTCTTGACCGCACCCGATGGGATGAAAGAGGGCGCTCCCCTCCTTCACGACGACCTGAAAACATCGGAGCTTGGGGAAAAGACCGACAAGGCCAGCAACCTGGCGGAGCATTTCCAGCACGTCAAGGGAGACATAGCGAAGGGCTTTGCCGAGGCCGACGTAGTCGTCGAGCGGGAGTTCAACACCGAGACCGTGCATCAGGGGTACATCGAGCCTCAGAACGCGACCGCGCTGTGGAACGAGGACGGCAGGGTGCACATCTGGTGCAGCACCCAGGGGGCCTTCACAGCCCGGGACTCGGTGGCTGAGATGCTGGACATGCCCGTCTCCAAGATCAGAGTCGTCCCGATGGAGATCGGTGGCGGCTTCGGCGGAAAGATCAACGTCTACCTGGAGCCGGTAGCTGCCCTGCTCTCCAAGAAGACGGGCGATCCGGTAAAGATGGTGATGACACGCCAGGAGGTGTTCGAGGGCAGCGGCCCGACGCCCGGCTCGTACGTGAAGGTAAAAATGGGGGCCACCAACGAGGGCAAGATCACTGCCGCCCACGCCTACCTGGCCTATGAGGCTGGGGCCTATCCCGGCTCACCCGTAGGAGCGGGAGCTCAGTGCGTCTTCGCCGCCTATGATCTTCCCAACGCCGTAGTAGACGGCTACGACGTCGTGGTGAACAAGCCCAAGACGGCGGCCTATCGCGCGCCGGGTGCACCCAACGCCGCCTTCGCCGCGGAGCAGGTCGTCGATGAGCTTGCGCGAAAGCTGGGAATTGACCCCCTGGAGTTCCGGCTTAAGAACGCCGCCAAGGAGGGGACGCGCCGCGCCGACGGGCCGGTCTTCCCGCGCATCGGGTGCGTCGAGGTCCTCGAGGCCATGAGAGACCACCCTCACTACAACACCCCCCTGGAGGGCCCGAACCGCGGCCGGGGCGTGTCGGTAGGCTTCTGGTTCAACGTGGGGTTCAAGTCGGCCTGCACCATCAGCGTTAACGCCGACGGCACCATAAGCCTGGTCGAGGGCTCTACCGATATAGGCGGCTCGCGGGCTTCCATTGGGATGCAGGCTGCGGAGGTCCTCGGTATAGCTGCCGAGGACGTACGTCCCAGCGTGGGCGACACCGACTCGGTCGGCTACACCGATGTAACCGGCGGGAGCCGCGTCGCCTACGCCACCGGCTGGGCGGCACACGACGCCGCGCAGGACGTAAAGGCCCAGATGATCGAACGGGCCGCCACCATCTGGGACGTGGACGCGAATCGCGTTGTCCTGGAAGGCGGCGTCTTCCAGTACCGGCCCGAGAGAGGCACACGGCCGGGCTACGAGGCCTCTTCCCAGATGACGACCTTTGCGGCGGGGCTCGCCCCCAGCATCGGTCGCGCCATTCGCGATGCCTCCACGCAAGAGGAGGCCGAGCTGACGATGACCTTCAAGGAGCTGGCCGGACAGCTGGCCGACACCGGAGGCGCCATAAGCGGGAGGGGTAACGTGGACGCCGGCGGGTTGGGTCCCGGTGGGGGCTCCTTTGCCGGAAACATCGTAGACCTGGAGGTAGACCCGGAGACGGGGAAGGTTACCATCCTCCGATTCACAGCCGTCCAGGACGCCGGCAAGGCAATCCACCCCAGCTACGTGGAAGGCCAGATGCAGGGCGGCGCCGTTCAGGGAATAGGATGGGCCATCAACGAAGAGTACTTTTTCGATGACAAAGGCCAGATGCTCAATACAAGCTTGCTGGACTACCGCATGCCCATCAGCGTAGACCTGCCCATGATCGACACGCAGCTGGTGGAGGTGCCCAATCCGGGCCATCCCACCGGCGTAAGAGGCGTGGGCGAGGTGTCCATTATCCCGCCGGTACCGGCCATCGCCAACGCAATCTACGGTGCGATTGGCCTACGTATGACCTCCCTGCCCATGTCCCCGGGGGTGGTGTTGGATGCTCTCTGGGACAAAGATTCGGCGTAAGCGCAATATGAGTCATGCCGAGATTAGATAGAATTCGCGCCGCTTGGGTGGTGTTGTCTTCGACATAGTGGCTACCGGTTATCGTCCGATTAGGAGGGCAGATGTCGCATTGGTATGAGAAAACAGCCATCTGCTCTCTGGTAGACCGCGCGGCGGAACGCTTTGGGCCCAAAGAAGCCTTGTATTTCGAAGGCAAGCGGTGGAGCTTCGCCCAGATCAAGGAGGATGTTGACCGCTGCGCTCGCGGGTTGATTCGGCTGGGGGTGAAGCCGGGGGAGAAAGTAGCTCTGTGGATGCCCAACCGGCCCGAATGGATTCACATTTTGTTCGCCGTGGCCAAGGTTGGGGCCGTGCTGGTCCCCATCAATACCCGCTTCCGTACAGCCGACCTGGAGTACGTCATCCGCCAGTCCGACTCCGCCACACTTATTACGGTGGACCGCTCGGGTCCGGTGGATTATCTGAGTATAGTCCGGGAGCTTTGCCCTGAATTGGAGTCCGGCAACGCCGTCGACCTTAGAC
>JADFHV010000180.1 GCA_022566975.1 Chloroflexota bacterium | reverse complement strand
CGTCGTAGCTGAGTGAGAAACCGGCGGGCCCAAGGGACGTAAGGCGCCGAACGTCGGCGCTCAGCTCCACGACAGCTCCAGCCGCTGTCGCCCGTTCGACCAGGTGAAACCCGAAATCGCGTCCGCTGGAGTTGCCGTACATGGAGCGGGGCCCCTGAAGGGATTGGACCTGCACCCCGAGCCGGCCTCCGGCCCAGGAAAGCCTCTCCAGTACCCATACGACGGCGCCGGCGGTCGCGGCAACGGTGGCGGCCATCAGGCCCGCGGGCCCTGCCCCGACCAAGACGACGTCCACCCGTTCGTCCGACACTATGCTCGGCATCTTTCTTCGCTCGCTGTGCGGCGCTACCGTAGCCACTCGCTATTGTTTAGAATCCAAGGAGAGCCCAACGCCCGAAACACGCAGAAGGGGGAGCGCAATGGTATCGGACAAGATCCGCGATTTCGTCAGTGAAAACCACCGTGGGGTGCTGACTACGTTCCGTGGCAACGGCGCTGCGCAGATGAGCATCGTGTCTGTGGGGCTCTACGGGGACGGCGTGGCCTTTACCACTCCGGCCGACAGGGCCAAGCTGGCAAACCTCCAGCGGGACCCCCGCTGCTCCCTGCTTGTGTCCAAGGACAATTGGTGGGGCTACCTGGTCCTGGAAGGGTATGCCAGGGTGATATCCGCCGACAACACGGACGCCGAGGAGCTACGCGTGGCCCTCCGAGACGTTTACTGGGCCGCGGCCGGCGTGGAGCACCCAGACTGGGCGGAGTACGACGAGGCGATGCGGCACGACCGTCGCTCCGCGGTCATCGTGGTACCCGAGCACACTTACGGCACCGCCATATAAGCAGACGGGCCGGTCACCAGTCCAGGGTCGTGCCGACGCCTCTGGCCACGGCCTTTTCGTAAACGGCTTTTGCCGCTACGACGTCCCAGAGCGCCATACCCAGAGACTTGAAGAGCGTGATGTCGTCGGGGCCGGTACGTCCGGGGACCTCCCCACCCACCACCTGCCAAAGCTCACGGAGCTGCTCCCACATGACAACCCCCGTGAATGCCGGGAGGATGAGCTCTCCGGACTCTGTACGCGCCTGTGCGAGGTCGTCCACTACGATCAGATCGGCGCGTCGGAGAGTAGTCTCATCGAACTCGCGGACAAACGGGCTTGCACCGCCGACCGCTACAACGTGGGTGCCAGGCCCAAGCCAGTCCCCGTCGAACACGGGCGTGACGGAGCTGGTGATTACCGCCAGGATGTCGGCCCCGTCCACGGCCTTCTCCGGCCTGTCCACAGGGGATATGGGTATGCGCAGGACACCGGACATCTCGTTGGCGAACGCCTCTCTGTGCTCTGTAGTCGGGCTGTAGACGCGCGCTCGAGAGACGGGGCGGACTTTGCACACGGCTTCAAGCTGGGTGCGCGCCTGAAACCCACTGCCCAGTACGCCGACGACCGAGGCGTCCTTTCGGGCCATGTACCTGGTGGCGACAGCCGTGGCCGCTCCTGTGCGCAGCTGACCGAGTCTCTTAGCCTGGAGCACGGCCAGCAGCTCGCCCGTTTCGGCGGAGAAGAGGTAGACGAAATAGCGGGCAGTCTCGGAGACGATGGTGTAGGTCTTGAAGCCGTAGACGCCCGACTCGTCGGCGGAGGCCTGCATGCTGTGGACCTCGCGTCCGGCGCCCGCCGCTATCCGGGACCTGGGCCTGTTGGTGGCGGCCCCACGGGCCTGCTGAGCAAACGCGTCCTCGATGATGGGGACGGCCTCCTCGACGCTGAGGAGACTCTCGACGTCCTCCTCAGATAGCAGAAGAGGCGGCATCCAGGCGCTTTCCCGAGGAGCTAGACCCTGACGGCTACGACGTCGAGCCAGTTTCTGGGCACGAATTCGACGCCGAGCTCCTTGTAGGTCTGGGCAGCGCCTTCCTTCAGTGCCGCGCTGGCCTTGTCAAGGGGAACGCCCGGCATGACACCGACGATGAAGTCCTCGAACTGGCTGATATCGAGCCAGCCTTCGAGGGGGACCTGGACCAGGTCTATCTCTTGTTTGATTATCCGCAGATCGTGGCTCTCCACGAGCTCCCGGTACTGGTCCGGGGTTAGCTGCTTGCGGGCCTCGACCCGCTTGCTGCTGTCAGGCTTGAGTCCATACTCACGCCGCAGGATTCTGGAGGCCTTGAGCATCCACTTGCGATAGAAGGCCTCAGACCCAACGACCTGCCCGCCCTCGAAGAAGGAGGTGTTGAAGGCGAACCGACCACCGGGCTTGAGCGTCTTGTAGATCTCGGCGAGCAGGGTGTCTTTGTCAGAGACGTAGTGGATGGCGTTGCAGAAAACGATGGTGTCCACAGAGTCCTTGACGACATCCGACAGGGGCTCCACCCGACTCTGCACGAACTGGACGGCGGAGTCACGAACGTCCTTCAGGTCCTCCATCGCCTGCCGCAAGGCGGTGGCCGAGTTGTCGATGGCAATCACGACGGAGTCGCGGGCACCGCGCAGCCGTTCGAGTATCAGCTGCGTCACGCCGCCGGTCCCGCACGCCAGGTCGACGATGCGCTGGCCCGGTGTCACGTCCGCCATGTCCACCAGGCGAGCGTTGATCTTGCCGTAGAAGGCGTTCTGGGCGAATTTTTCGAAGGAGAAGTCTTTCGACGTCATGGGCGTCCCCCTTAATACGCCCTAATCCTAACCCGCATCGGGGTGGAGGGCAAGTATAGGCCGCCCGCCATCGGATCAGGACGGTCCGAGGGCGGTCCCCGCTCCGGGCACGCACGGGCTGGTAAGGCGCCACAGCCACAGTTAACACGCAGAAGCCACACCGTGAGACGGGCGCGTGGGAGCTAGCGCTTCGTCACACCTGTTATGAAGGTTCTAGCGATTGAACGACCTGTCATTCTGAGGAGCGCAGCGATAAAGAATCTAGGGCCGTGGCCTGTTCAAGCTATGTCACGCAACATTCCGACCTCCTTAGATTCTTCACTTCGTTCAGAATGACATCGACCAAATCATCCGTGACACAGCACTAGTTGAAGCGGTTCATGGCGACGTCGAGGCCTTCGGTCACCACACTCGCCACGGCTGCGACCGCAAGCTTGATCGCGTCGTCGGCAGCCGCCCGTTCTTCGTCGGCCGGCGTGCCGAGGACGTATTCGACGGAGTCCGAGTCCGCAGGCGGGCGGCCAATTCCGATGCGGAGCCGCGGGAAGTCCTGGCTTCCGACCGCCTGGACGATGGACTTGATACCGTTGTGGCCCCCCGCACTGCCTCTGGCACGCAGGCGTATCTTCCCCGACGGCAGCTCCATATCGTCGTAGACGACGAGAAGCTCTGACGGGGACAGCCTGTAGCGTGCCAGCAGGTAGGTAACGGCCTGGCCGCTGCGGTTGACGAAGGTGCGGGGCCTGGCCAGCACGATCCGGCGGCCCTCGATCTCTCCCTCGCCGAGCAGAGCCGACCGATGACGCCGAGTGAGCCTGATGCCGTGCTCGGCCGCGATGCGGTCTACACAATGGAAGCCGATGTTATGTCTGGTGGCGGCGTACTCCGGCCCGGGGTTGCCGAGTCCGACGATGATCCGGGCCGGGGGCTCTGTAGGGAGTCTGCGCGGCCCCAAGAGCCCGCGTAGCCTGGGCCAGATGAGGTCCATCATCGGGCCGGCGGTTCACGTTGGCGTAGGAAGCCGCGCAGGAACTCGACCACCGAGTCGTCGAGGACGTTGGCCAGGGCCGACGGATCGGCCACCCGAACGAGGCCCACGAACTTGTCAAGCTGCTCTCTGGAGGGGTGAGCTAGCATCTGCCGCGCGGCGTGGGAGCCGAGACGCCGGTTGTACTCACGCATGGCCCGGGCCGTGGCGCCAAACAGCAGCGCGGCCTGGCGTCGGGGCAGACCGTCTTCGAGGCGCAGACGACACGCTTCGCAGTGGGGAACACCGTCGAGGGATGGGTCTTCGGTCGCGTCAGGACATGTCCTCAGGGCGCCGGTCAGCTCCTCGAACAGCCCGGACACCTCTTCGCCGAGGGGACCGCCCAGCTCCGGCATGTCGTTGAACCGCGCCAGGGCGGCAACCTGCGGGTGCGACTCTTCCAGCCTGTTGCTAAGCTCCAGCGCCCCTTCGTTATATAGAGCATGATGGGCAGCATAGACGGTGGCGTAGCGGTCCCGCAGCCGTCGGAAGTCGGCCTCTACGGCATCCCACAGCGCCGGGTTGGAGAGCAGGGCTTCGGGGTCGATTCGAGCCACCAGGGCGTCACGTAGCAGCGACATATCCTGATGGTCCGGCCCGAAGCTCATGCCGTCCAGGTAGAGCTTGAGCCGTACGATATCCGGCCCCAACTCCACGAGCCGGCCGATGCGGCGGTAGAGGTCGAGTACTCTCTCCAGTCCGGAGGGGCCGTGAAAGGCGCCCTGGGCCTCCGAGAGGAACTGGCGATAGTTTGCGACGGCACATACACTCTGCAGGCGGGTAAGGGCCTCCAGGGCACCCGAGAGACCGCCGCCCAGGCGAGCTTCAAGCTGTTGCAACGTCTCGACCGTGCGCCCTATCTCATCGGCCATGCGCTTGAGGGTGTCGAGAAGCCTGGTCTCTTGGCCGGCTACCTCGGCCTTACGGCCGGACTCGGCGTCCTCGACGATCAGGGCGGTATAGGGCAGGACCGTGTCCCACGTAGGGGAGAACCGGGCGCCCACCAGCGCCAGGTCATGGTCGAGGTGCTCCGAAAACGAGATCTCGGGCACCAGGTCCCACGTGATGCGGTCCCCCAAGAAGGGTGAGCCCCGGACATCGGTAACATCGTGGTCTCGGGTCAGCGTCAGCTCGACGCCGCGGTCGCGCACGGCCGCCACCAGGTATAGCAGCGCCAGCGGGCGGGTGAGTCCTTGGCCCCGGACCAAGAGCGCCAGAGCATCGCGCGCGGGCATCTCCGCACCTCTGGACTCGACCTCCGCCCGGACGATTGCGAGAGGGCGGCAGTCACGGGCGTCGAATACGTCGGGCGCCTCGGCACGGGTGAGGCCGAGGCCGGGTCCATACGCCCGCACGAGGGCGGCTGCATCAGAGTTTCCCTGGAACAGTCCCTCAAAGAGTGCCCGGACCGTGTCTGAGGTCAGCGGTTCCGGGAAGTCATGATAGTCGAATGGAAGCTCTGGAAAGGCCTGGAGCAAGACAGCCGA
>JADFHV010000179.1 GCA_022566975.1 Chloroflexota bacterium | reverse complement strand
AAAGGCGGCGCGCATCTCCTTTAGCATCGCGCACGCCGCCTGGAACTCCCCCTGCTGGATCAGGACCGCGGGGTCCCCCAGCTGGGCCAGAATCTCGCCAACCCGCGGTGGGAGGCTACCCTGGGCTTTCCATGCGTCAATCGCGGGCGTCACCGAGTCCATCAGGCTCTCGGCCTCTGCCCGAGTCGTGCATTCACCGGCGGCAGGCACCGCCGCAGGTGCTCCACCGGTCGGGGTCGGCCCGACCACAGCCGCCTGCGCGAGCGGCTGGACGGTGGGCGTCGAGGCAAGGACCTCCGGGGCAGGGGCCTCCGGGGCGCTCTCACCATCCCCACCGCCAAGAGCGCCCGACGCAAACAGGACTCCGCCCGCGGCGCCTGCGATGACCACAACGCCAACTATGGCCAGCACCAGCATCGAGATGCTGCGCCTCGCCCTCGGCTCGTCGAGGATCTGGCGCAGCTCGATGCTCCCCGTCTTGTCGATGGTGAACTGCTCGAGCCCCGGCTCGCCCCTGAACCTACCGGCGGGGCGATACGACAGGCGAATCTCGTAGTAGTCCTCGCCCTCGTCGGCGCTGGCGACCTCCCAGACCAGGTCGCGGTCGCGGTAGCGGCCCCCGTAGAAGTCGCGGTTGTCCCGCGCGTGCTGGATGGCCAGCACGCGGGCCTGCTCGAGAGAGATGTATCCCTCGAGCGCCTGTCCGAACTCGTCGAACTTCTCGATCTTCTCTTCGGGCTCTTCGCGGTCGTCCACCATGGTCGTGTCCCGGCTCACTCCCCTCAGGGCTTGTGCCATTATATTCCTGCGAAGCAGACCGTCAAGCAGGAGTCCACCGGCGGCTCGGGCTCTTTACCAATGGATATGAGGACCGCCGCCCGGTATACTACGTCGCGTCCCAAGCGACGCGCAGAGACTCCTCCGGCGGAGGGTTGACCGATGACAAGCGACCTCGCGATCTACGGCGGTCCCCAGGCCGTCCAGACCGATCCCGGCGACATGTTCAAGTGGCCAATCATCACTCGAGAGGACGAGGAGGCCGTCCTGGAGGTGCTTCGGGCGGGCAAGATGTCGGCAATAGACGAGACGCTGGAGCTGGAGCGTGAGTTCGCCGACTGGCACGGGGTCGACTACGCGCTGGCCTGCAACAACGGGACCGCATCGCTCCACTCGGCCATGTTCGGCTGCGGCGTCGGCCTAGGCGACGAGATCATCTGCCAGAGTCTGACCATCTGGTCCTCGGCTCTGCCGGCCCTGAACCTGGGCGCCACGGTGGTCTTCGCCGACGTGGACCCGGAGACGATGACCCTCGACCCGGCCGACGTCGAGCGCAAGATCACCGACAGTACCAAGGCCATCATCGTCGTCCACTACTTCGGCTATCCCGCCGACATGGACGCCATCATGGACGTCGCGGGCCGACACGGCGTCAAGGTGATCGAGGACGTCTCCCACGCCCACGGAGCCCTGTACAACGGGCGGCTGGTCGGGACTCTGGGCGACGTCGCCGCCATGTCAGTGATGTCCGAGAAGTCGCTGGCCATGGGCGAGGGCGGCTTCCTGATCACCGACGACCAGAAGATCTGGGAGCGCGCCGTGGCCTTCGGCCACTACGAGCGCACGGGATTCAGGCTCGACGTCATCGAGGACCCGGCCCTCAGGAAATATGGGCGCATGCCCCTTGGCGGCCACAAGTACCGGATCAGCCAGATGTCCACCGCCGTGGGCCGGGTGCAGCTCAGGCACTATCGCGAGAGGATGGAGGAGATCCAGAGTGCCATGAACTACTTCTGGGACCTCCTCGAGGGCGTACCCGGTCTCAGGGCCCACCGGCCTCCCGCCGACTCTGGAAGCACCAAGGGAGGATGGTACTCGCCCAAGGGCCAGTACGTGTCCGATGAGATGGGCGGGCTGAGCGTCCACAGGTTCTGCGAGGCGGTCCGCGCCGAGGGCTTCCCGACCCGCCCCGGCCTCAACGACCTGATGCACCTGCACCCGGTCTTGAACGAGGCGGACGTGTACGGCCACGGCACTCCCACGCGAATCGCCAACACGCAACGGGACGTGCGGCAGGGCGAGGGGAGTCTACCCGTATCGGAGGCGCTGCCCGAGCGGGCGTTCGACGTCCCGTGGTTCAAGCACTACCGGCCCGAGACCATCGAGGAGTACGCGAGCGCCTTTCGCAAGGTCGCGGAGCACGCCGCCGAGCTCGAGGAGTGAGGTGGTTGTCGAGGGTGGAATGACGCGTCGCTGAGCGCATTTCGACCACACCCCGAGGGGCGTGGCATCGGGGTAAACGAGGGACATGCCGCAGCCTTAGGGTGCGGTACATCGGAACCGGGGAGACCCCAGCGGCCTTAGATTCTTCGCGGAGTTTATCCTGAGCGAAGCCGAAGGGCTCGGAACGACACTGGAGTCCTGTGATAGCGCGCAGTGCCTCACCACCGCCTAGATCTCTACGGTCACTAGGTGGGGATCCGTCTGACTAGTGACCTACAACTCAGACCCCTAGCACCCAACTTCGGCTGCGATCAGCGCCCCAGTTCTTGATAATGAACGCCTAGCCACCTGTGGGATTGCCCCAGTTATCTAGACGGGGAGATGGGGGCCGTGGCGGTTGACTCACCACTTGCTCAAGGTTAATCTACCAGCCAAGCTTTGCGATGTGAGGTGGAGCGTGCAAATAGACGAAATCAGGGCCGATGAGCTGACTCCCGAAGAGACGCAGGCCGTTCTGGCCTTTCTAAACGCCGCGACCGTGAACCGGGTCGCGAAGGCTGTGGAGGTTCCCGGCAAGCAGGGTGGGCACTATCGGGCCGCCGTGAGCATAATGTCGAAGCGAAGCAGGCTTCGACGGTTCACGGATATCCAGGAGGTGGCTAACATACCGGAGCTTGGAGCCGGGAGTTTCACCGCACTTGTCAAGGCCGTTCGAGAACTCGATACTCCCCCGACAGCCGGAGTTTCGCCTGTGGGGATCACCTCCAGAGTCAGGGGAGGGAATAGGGTGGCCCCGGGCGCCAGCGGCGTCGTGAGTAAGCAGGTGGCATCTGTTAGGAGGGAGGATGCTCCGCCGGCTGAGGAGGAGCGCGCCGCAACAAAAGAGGAGGATAAATCAATGGCAGCAACACGCTCGTACACCGCTGGTCGCTTTGCTCTGACGGCGGATTCTGGGGTTCTCGGCTTCCTCAAGAAGTATGCCGGAGGCTCGATCAAAGCCGAAGTCGCGACCTATCAGGTAGGTCCCGGTAACCTTCCAAAGAAACACATCACGCGCATCATATACGAGGATCTCACCATAGACGTCGACATGGGTATGTCTACCGAATTCTACGAGTGGATAGACCAGGCCTTCGACAACGTAGACGTGGCCAAGAATGTTGAGGTCCATGCCTGCGACTTCGACCAGAATTCAATGGATGTTCGCGAGTGTTCCACCGTTCAGATCAGCGAGGTGACGATACCGGCGTTGGACGGTTCAAGCAAGGAGCCTGCCTACCTAACGGTCAAGCTCGTCCCCGAGTCGATTCGTTACCGCCCTGGCGATGGTAGCGGCATTGCCGACGGGGGCGTCCCCGCGAAACGCTGGCTATCCTCGAATTTCCAATTCTCCCTGGGTGACCTGCCTTGCTCTCGGGTCGCTAAGATCGACTCCTTTACATGGAAAAGGTCATTCGTAAGGGACGAGGTCGGCGCCTTCCGCGAGCCGACAAATCACCCCGCCGAAGTCGAGGTGCCGAACCTCAAGCTCACGGTATCGATGGCCGACATAAATTCCTGGCAAGCATGGTTCCAATCATTCGTCATCGACGGCAGGTGCAGCGAAGCGGATGAGCTGTCGGGAGCGATCACCTTCTTGGCACCAGACCTCCGGCAAGAGCTGGCCGAGATCCAGATCAGTAACGTCGGGATCATCGGCTTGGACACGGTCACCTACGAGGCCAACAGAGAGGAGGTCGCACGCTTTACGGTTGAACTTTACTGTGAGCAGATGAAATTTAGAGTGGCTAAGTGAGCTAGTGCGTTGCTGACCCGAAGCCAGTGTCGCAAGGTGGGCGCGTTCGACCGCTAGGCAAGGACTTCGGGCGTGGCACGAGCCCGGATGCCGACGCCCTCGGGGTGGGTCTCGGTGGGAACTACCCCTGGGGAGGGGAGACGATGGATGATCGACGAGAGCTTCCCAAAGCAGCGGACGTCGTCGTTATCGGCGGAGGCGTCTACGGCTGCAGCATTGCCTACAACCTGGTCAGGCACGGTGCCGGGAGCGTCGTGCTGCTGGAGCGGGGCGAGCTATGCTCCGGCGGCACCGCCAAGTCCTGCGCCATCGTCCGCACCCACTACTCCATCCACGCCAATATGGTCCACGCGGTGGAGAGTCTGAAGATATTCGAGCACTTCGGTGAGGCGGTCGGCGGCGACGCCGGGTGGCGCCGCACCGGGTACATAGTCCTGGGGCCGGAGGAGCACCGCGAGCCGATGGAGACGGTCTTCCAGGCCCAAAACGAGCTTGGTATCGACACGGCGACGCTCACGACGGACGAGGCGCGGCGGATACACCCGCTATTGACCCTGGACGACGTAGAGGTCATCGGCTACGACACTCAGGCCGGCTACTGCGACCCCTACCTGGTGACCACGTCATACGCCGCCCGAGCGAAGGAGCTGGGCGCTCGCGTTCTCACCGATACGCCCGTGACCGGCCTGGAGCAGGACGGTGGAGTCACCCGCGTAACGACGCCGTCGGGGGCCATCGAGACCGAGGCTGTAGTGCTGGCAGTCGGCCCGTGGACCAACGCGCTAGCGGCCGGCATCGGCGTCCAGCTGCCCTACGAGGTCAGCCGGCACAAGGTCATCACGCTCAAAGCAAGCGAGCCCTACCATGCGGACTGGCCGGTCGTAAAAGACTTGACCACGGAAGACAAGATTTATTTCCGCCCCGAAACAGGCGGAGCGGTGTTGGTGGGTACCGGCGACCAAGGCGACCCGGTACAGGACCCTGACACCCAGTCGGACTACATCGGCTCAGATTACCTGGAGCGAATTGGGGCAATAGTGTCCAGGAGGATGCCTTCCTTCGAAAATGCCGAGTACACCGGCGGGTGGACTGGCCTTTACGATATCCCCCCAGACTGGAATCCGCTCTTGGGGCCGGTCCCAGGTATAGACGGGGTCTA
>JADFHV010000178.1 GCA_022566975.1 Chloroflexota bacterium | reverse complement strand
AAGGGGTTTGATTTGACCCGCTCATAAGATGCGTGGTCTTCTTGGCCATCGGATAGATATGTCGCGGGGAGCATGGGAGCGAGTCCTGTGTGTGTCCCATTGGCGACGTTGAACAGCAGCCATTCCCCTGTGACCACACCCGCGCCTCCGGCCACGTAATCCTTCAGGGCCGTCGCACCGGCGTTCGGCATGCTGCCGGACGCCCAGTTATAGCTGTTCAAGAGCACGACAACGTCAAACCCGCTGAGGTCGTGCTGGGTGCCATTCCATTGCCAAGTCTCTACTCCCAGGGTCGCGGGCAGTCCCCGTGCGGTCAAGGCATCCAGCACCGCCTTGTCAGCAACAGCATTCCCCCCGCTCAGCACGAGCACGCCACCCGCCGGCACCGGAGTCGGTGTCGGCGTCGGCGTCGGCGTCGGCGCAAGGCTCGCCTTGAGCACGAGGTTGTATGAGCCGGTCTCCAAGCTCTGGTCGAAGGAGCGGACGGCCACGAAGAGGTTGCCGGCTACAGACGCCGTCCAGGTGATCCGTGACCCAGTTCCGAGATCGGTTGCGTCGTCGTTTTCGTCCAGGAACGCGCCGATGGAGGAGTAAAGGGTCAAGACAGTGTCCGGGTGCGTCTCCAGGTGCACCTCGATGGTATAGGTGATCCCAGCCTGTGCGGAGAAGCGGAAGAAGTCGACGTCAGAGGCGGGGTTTATGCGGCCCGGCATCTGCCCCTCGCCAATGAAGGTGGCGGTGGCTATAGAGTCGCCGTGGTCGTCGAAGACCGGTATAGCCGTAGGGGTCGGCGTAGGCTGCGGCACCACCACGAAGATAATGGTGGAGAAGGTGTTGTCGCCCTCGCTGCTCTCCACGACCTGACTGAGGAAGTCGACCGTCATTGACACGGTGTGGGCGCCGGACGTATGGAGTACCACCGGGACATTGAGCCGCCTCTCGATCTCCTGGTCTCCGAGGCCCAGTACAAGGAAGGTGTCCACTACCTCCCCATCCACCGAGATGGCCACGCGGAACTGCTGCTCGATGACAGTCGTGGAGACGTTCTTCACCGCCCAGTGGATGAACAACCCCTTCCCAGCCTCGAAGGGCCCTCCCCCGGGCGGCGCTAGATCTACGAACGACGAAGGCGCCTGCGAGACGACCAGCGGCGCCTGCCAGCCCTCGGGCGCGAACGGCACCAGGTTGGGCGGCACTGGCACCGGTGTTGACGTGGGTGTCGGCGGAACGAAGGGTGTCGGTGTGGGCGTCGCTTCGCCCACAACCAGCAGGGCCAGCACGTACGAGCCGGACCCCTCTACGTTGTCGAAGGAGCGGACTACGGCATAGAACTGGCCCGTCGAGCTCGTGGTCAGGACGAGCCGCGATCCCCCGTTGAGCCCCACCCCTTCGTCGTTTTCGTCCAGCATGGTGCCAAACGCGTTGTAGAGCTCCAGCACCGTGTCCGGGTGGGTCCCGAGACGCACCTCGATCGTGTACTCGGCCCCTGGCTGCGCCTCGAAGACGAAAAAGTCCATGTCGGCCGGGTTGATGATGAAGCCGGGGGTAAACCCCGGGGCGACGAACGTGGCGGTGTCAAAGGAGAAACCGTGGTCGTCCTCGCTGGGCCCTACCGACGACAGCACCACGGCGTACTCCCCTGTCTCTGCGTCCTGATTGAAGGACTTGACCTCGACGAAGTACCGGCCTCCGGTCTCTGACAACCAGTGGACCCGGGACCCGCCGCTGAGCCCGTCAGCATCGTCACTCACCAGGATGAACTCTCCGAAGGTATCGAAAAGGGTGGCCACCGTATCGGGATGGCCGTCGAGCTGTACCTCAACGGTATAGATGAAGCCTGGCTGGGCGAAGAACTCGAAGTAGTCGACGTCATCCGATGGATCGATGACCCCGAACGTCACCCCTGGCCCCAGGAGCGTCGCATCTGCGGTTGAGTTACCGTGATCGTCCTGGACCGTCGCCCCGAGGACCAAGATGAGCTCGCTCCTGGCGATGTCCTGGTACTCGTCGTTGGGCAAAAGGCGGAACTCGTAGGTGCCCGGCACCGACGGAGCGATGAATGTCATGGTCCCATCGGTGCGACCGGCCGTGTAGTCCCAATCGCCGTAGTCTTCATTGACGGCGCCTATCTGGTACATCGCTATCCAGTCGCCGCTGGTTCCCGGGGCTCCGGACCACGCCACGGTGATCACCTGCCCAACCTGCACCGAGGTCGGAAAGGCGGTCAGGGAAGCCGGAGGGAAGGTGGGCGGCGGAGTCGATGTGGGTGCACCGGGCGCAGGTGTGCGTGTGGGAGCGACGGCTATCCCCTGGGGGAAGCGCCGAAGCTCGTCGTCGACCAGAAATGCCGCCTCATCGATCGTTACCGTGGGAAACTCGCCCGGTGGATACATGCTGAAGACCAGGCCGGCCATGTTCCCTCTGGTGAACTGGAGCACATCCTGGCGCAGCACCACCCCCTGAGACTGGAAGACGACGTAGATTCCGACGGAGCTGCCTCCCACAGGGGGGACATCCAGGAACCCAAAGTCCATGATCTCCAGGTCCTGTTCCCCGGGCCCTATGAAGCCCGCCATGAAGTCTTCGAAATATCGGTCCGGATCGGCCAGCTCTATCTCCAGCTGTATCCTCTGGAGGTTGGTCATCCGGCCTGCCGCGCTGAAGATGAACTCGAGGGGATCGGTGCTGGCAAAGGCGACGAGCTGTGTGAAGACTTCGCCAAAGGATTCGACCGATACTCCCAGTTCGGTGGGGTCCACCTGCAGGAAGCTTGGAGGCAGGTCCCTGAGGGCGTAGATCAAGTTCTCCTGGCTCAGAAATGAGACGGGCGGGGGTACCTCGGTGGGTGTTGAAACTGGGCGCACAGTGGGCGAGCGTGATGGAGAAGGCTGGGGAACCGCCGTAGGCGCAATGGGTTGAGGAGCCACCGTAGGCACGACGGTCGGGACGGGCACCGGTGTCGCGGTAGACGTCGGCGCCGGGACGGCGGCAGGGACTACGGGCGCGGCCGTGGGGGCAAGGGCCGCCACGGGCGTATCAGCGGCTCCGCCATCGTCGCCACCGGAAGCGAACAGCACGCCCACGACACCCACCGCCGCAACGACGACCACCAGCGCGATGGCCACCGGAAGGATGGGGAATCTTCGCCCACGGCTAGGCAAACTCGGCACCTGGCGGTAGGCGACTCGCCCCTCCTTCTCTATCACGAATTGCTCTCGCCCCGGCGTGCCCCTGAAGTCGCCTTCAGGCCGGAACGTCATGGTGATGGTGTAGTAGTCCTCACCCTCGTCTTGCTCAACGACCTCGTACACCATGCGCACGCCGCTGAAGCGTGAGCCGTAGTTGCCGGGGTCGTCCCTGGCGGTCTGCATCGCCACGAGACGGGCCTGCTCGAGGGTTATGTAGCCCAGGGCCTCGCCCTCAGGCGTGAAGGCATCGAACTTGTCTTCTTTATCGAAGAGGTCTTCTTTTCCGCCCTCTTCGTCCCGCTCGTCCACCAAGGGGCACCTCTTGGGACCGGATAGGGAGAGTCAGTGTCATTATATGCGGCGGCGGTAGCGCGTCAAGGAGGACACCACGGGCCACGCGAGATCCCTCTCTTGGCCCTTGGACACTGCCTGGAATGAGAAAGGCCCCACCTGCATCGGTGGGGCCTTCACGCTCTCTGCTGCAGTCTGGGGCTGCTACACCTCAGGAGCAGCCGTCGGTGGCTCTTCCTTGTGCCTGTGCTCAGAACCCAGGTCCTCGAGATCCAGCGTGTCGACAAAGTCCTTGAAGGCTGACAGGCTCTTGAGCTCCTCCTCCCTCAGCGGCCGCGGGGCTTCGCCGTCCTCTCCAGGAACGATGGGCTTCCCCGTCTCCATGTCCATCCTGACGCCGGCTTTCGCCACCACCTCGTCGTCGGCGTAGATGGGGGCCTGAGCACGCACGGCCAGGGCAATCGCGTCGCTGGGCCTCGAGTCCACCTCCAAGGTGGTGCCGTTGTGCTGGATCACGATTTTGGCGTAAAAGGTGTCGTTACTGAGCTCCGAGACGACGATGTGGTTGACGGTGGCGCCCAGACTGGAGATGATGGAGCCCAGCAGATCGTGTGTCATAGGACGAGGTACTGAGACGTCCTGTAGCTTGAGCGCTATGGAGTCGGCCTCAGACGGGCCGATCCAGATGGGAAGATAACGGTCCGAGTCCTTCACCCGGAGTATCACGACCCTCTGATAGTTCATCAGACTGACGCGTATGCTGTCTATACTCATCTCCAGCATGAACCCGCTCCTTCCAGTGATCCTACGCGACATCGAGCCCCTCACCTACCCGCAGCCAGGTCGGCTTTCAGGCCCACAAATTCATTTTAGGTTCAAGCAATGGCGGTGTCAACGGATCTTTGGGCGGGTGTATGGGCCAAAACCCTCGTCACAGACATATATTTCTGGAAGCGGTGTTGACTGGTGACCGGATGGAGCGGGCGGCGGCCCGCATTGAGGCCTCGAAGTAACGCATAACCCCATCGACTGGCGGTCAAACTTCTCCGGGAAGCACAGACTTCAGCCGCTTGTCTAGAGCCGACCTGGGCATCAGGACCCGACGCTGGCATCGGCGGCACCGGAGCCCGATGTCGGCCCCCAGCCGGACAACCTCCCACTCTGACCCACCGCATGGGTGCACCTTCTTCAAGAGCACGGTATCGCCCAGACTCAGGTCGAGGGCCACTCCCTGGACGCCCAGGAGCGGCTGTTCCTGGAGTTGTGCAAGAATCGGGGCTGGGAACCTGTAGGGGTCTACCGAGAAGAGGGGCGCAGCGCCCACGTGGACTCCATCAGCAAGCGGCCGGCCTTTAGACAGTTGCTGGAGGATGCGAGGAAGAATGAGTTCGACGTGGTTGTGGTCCACACCCTGGACCGATGGGCCCGTAACACCCGCATCGCTCTGGAGTCACTGGGTAACCTTGCCAAGAACAACGTGTCCCTGGTATCCATCACCGAGAACATTGACTATTCGACGCCACAAGGCAAGCTAATGACCACCATGCTGGCGGGATTTGCCGAATATTTCAGCGATTCCCTCAGCACCCACATCAAGAAGGGATTGGGGGAGCGGGCCCACCAGGGCCGTCACCTGGGCGGGATTCCTTTCGCGTTCCAATCCTGCTGGGAAGGACCCAAGGGCGGCCGCCTGTTATCCTGCGAACCAGAGCA
>JADFHV010000177.1 GCA_022566975.1 Chloroflexota bacterium | reverse complement strand
CACACAAAATATTATGGACGCCTCGTCGTTGCACACCTCGTGATGTCGTTGCCGGGCAATGGGGATATTCAGCATTGCTCACATATGGATCACGAGACGCATAATTCATGAAGCAACCTGCGGATACCCATGGCGCCTATACCCATTCGCCCCCGGCACGTACTGGTTTCATGCTCGCTATCCTGCAGATGTTGGCCTGGCTGTTCTTTCACCCGTCCGCCTGGCACAGCCATATTGCTCGAATTGAAGAGGCTCTATCTCCTGCCTTTGCACTGTCTCAACTAGATAGAAAGCAATGGCGACATCCGGCGATGCAGCGCTTGCTTTTTAGTACGTTGCTCATCTGGCTGTCGGCAGGTGCGATCGTGCACGTCATCTCGGAGGCCTACCTCGGCTACGAAGAGTCAGTGGGAGACGCGCTCCGGTTCGCCCTGACCACCGGCACCTCGCCCGGCAACGACATGCGCCTGAACGAGCAGAAGCTGGAGGCGGCCCGCAACTTCGCAAACAAGCTGTGGAACGCCGCCCGATTCGTCATAGCCAATCTGGAAGGTGCCGGCGGGCTGGATGGCTGGGACCAGCCGAGGCCGTCACACCGTCATGACCGCTGGATCATAAGCCGTTTCAACGTGACGGCCGCCCGGGTCGGGAGCTACATTGAGGAGTACCAGTTCGGCGAGGCTCAGCGCGCCGTTTACGACTTTCTGTGGAGCGAGTACTGCGACTGGTACATCGAAATGTCCAAGGTACGGATGAGGTCGGAGGATGGTGCCGATTCGTCTCCGCTTCCGGTGCTGGCCTATGTCCTTGATGGGGTGCTACGCATGCTGCACCCATTCATGCCGTTTATCACCGAGGAGATATGGACGGTACTGATGGACGCCCTTCCGGTTCAGGCCCACCGACCGGAGGCGCTGATCGTAGCTTCCTATCCTGAACCGGATTCGGCTCTGATGGACGAAAGTGCCGAGGCGGAAGTAGGCGCGGTCATGGACGTCATACGCGCCGTCAGGAACCTGCGGGCCGAGTTCCGAATTCCCGCGGACCAGAGTGTACCCGCGACCGTCGATGCTCCCCGGCTTGGATCGCTGGTAGAGGACGAGTCTTCCGTCATCATAGCCCTCGCCCGCGCGGAGCCCCTCGTCGTTGGCCCTGGGGACGGGGACCGTTCAGACGACCGGGTGTCAATGGTGCTCCCCAGTGGAACGGTCACGGTCCCGCTGGAAGGTCTGGTGGACCTCGGCCGTGAGCGCAAGCGCCTCAACGACGAGCTCAAGGAGCTTGAAGCCAGCCGCGGTCGACTCTCGGCGCGCCTGAAGGACGATGCGTTCGTGTCGAGGGCTCCCGAGGAGGTTGTGGAGCGCGAGAGGCAGAGGCTCGAGAGGACGGAAGAGCGGCAGGCAAGAGTCGAGGAGATTCTCTCCAGGCTGAGGGGCGACTAGGACACTCGGAACGTGGCGATCACGAAACCGGGCAGGGGCACGGCGCCTGTGCCCCTACGTGTGTACCGGCGTGGGTCGTGCCGTGCTCTCTTCGACGGCTGCGCGGGCCTGCGCCGCCAGCACCATTCTCTGGTACTCCCGGAGCCCCTTCTGTGTATCGCTGGCCGCCCTGGCCCCGTCCGATCTGTGGAGCCTGTCCTTGAAAAGCCAGTACGTGAACTCTTTCGTCTCCGTCAAGGATATCTCATCTACCGGCTCGTAGCCCGCCTCGTCCCTGAACTGCCCGAGCAGCGTCTCTCTGGGTACCCGATATGCCCTCAAGAATCCCTCGTCTGAGAAGTCCTGCTGGTACTGGTTTCCGTTGCTGATGTGGCGCTTCTGCACCTCGCGTTCGGCCGCTAACTGCAGGGCCTCCTCCACGGTGACCCCGTAGAAGTAGTTCAGGTAGCCTCGGTGCTTGTCCACGCCGAGCCTGTCCCTGAGCAGGTCCGGAGAGGCTCCGTCTGGGAGGGACCCCGTGAGTAACAGGTCTTCCACCGGCTCCCTGGGGACGAGTCCGTCCACCTCTTCGCATAGCCTCTCGGCCAGTAGCAGCCAGTCGAAGGCCTCGCCGCCGATAAAGTACTTGTACCTTCGGCCCCGGTGGGTCTCCTCGGGAAGCGTCCAAGCGGCCATCGCGTCAAGGAGAGCCAGGAACCAGTCCGTCCCGTCTTCCAGCGACTCCCGGAATCGGGCGATGACTTCGCTCGTCTGGGCGTCTGGGTTGCTGCTATCCAACTCTCGGCACCACCTTCGCCCCTAATTATACTCTCCGCGTATACTCTCCGCCCGCCGCTCTGGACCTGGTGCGCGGACCGGGGCTACCGGTCTCCGTTTGCCGGGATATCCCGTATATGGCGAAGTATGTTCTCGGCCGATCTCTGGCTGAACCGGGGCAGGGAGGCCAACCTCCCGTCAAGGACCGCCGCCTCAAGCTCAGACAGGGTTGTGACGCCGAGCTCCTTCCACACGCGCAAGGCTGTCTTGGGTCCGAGACCTGGGACCTGCAACAGCCCGCGTACGCCCTCTGGGAACTCGGCCTTGAGCCTCTCGTAGAATCGGAGCTGGCCCGTGCCGACGAGCTCCCTGGTCTTGTCGGAGATCGCCTTGCCGATGCCGGGCAGCTCGCGCAGGTCCTTTCCCGCGCGGAGCAAGTCGCCGACCTCGTCCGGGAGCTCTCTAATAGTGGCGCCGGCCTGCCGGTAGGCACGGACGGTGTACCCGGGCTCCCCTTTCATCTCCAGCAGGCGCGCGATGTCCTGGAAGACCTCGGCTATGTGAGAGTTGTTCACGTGGGGTGTTTTTCGCTTGAACGGCGTGTGGTTAGTTTGAGAAGGCACAACCTGGTCAACGGGTTCCCTCCCTCCTAACCAAAGGGGGAGGGGATATGTCTCCTCCGCCCTTTGAGGGAGGCCCTTTGGCTGAGGATTGAGGAGGGGGTGCCGTTCGTGGCGGGAGCGCCGGACGGGCGCTACCCGCCGTGGCAGCGCTTGTACTTCTTGCCACTGCCGCAGTAACAGGGCTCGTTGCGCCCTATCTTGCGCCCACCGGAGGCAACCGGCTCTCGGGACTTGGCTCCGGCGACGCGAGCCATCGGGCTGGCGATCTTCGCGTTCGTCTTTCCCCTGGCCCCCGGCTTCAAGCCGCCCTGCGCCGCACCGATGTGGTAGATGGTGTGCACGATGTCGTGCTGGATCCGGGCCTGCAGGCTCTGGAACATCTCGTGGCCCTCTTTCTTGTACATGACGAGAGGGTCACGCTGACCATAGGCCTGGAGTCCGATGCCCTGCCTGAGGTTCTCCATGGTGGTCAAGTGCTGGACCCAGTTGACGTCCGTCGTCCTCAGCATCAGCTGGCGTTCGATGGTACGCATGACTTCGGGAGTCAGCGCCTCCTCCATGGCGTCGTAGACCTCGCGGGCATGTGCGATCAGACCCTCGTCCACCTCCTCGGGGTCCATCTCTACGATGCGGTCGGGGTGCGATAGGTCGGGGGGAAGGGGAAGTATGGCGGCCAGCTCATTCAGCATGGTCTCCGTGTCCCAGTTCTCGGGGGCCACGTCCGTCAGATAGCCGGCCAGGATCTCTGTGATCTGGTCCTCTACCATCGCGAGGACGTTGGCCTTGAGGTCGGCGCCGGCGAGGATCTTGTCGCGCTCACCGTAGATGACGTCCCGGTGGGTGTTGATAACGTCGTCGTACTCCACCAGGTGCTTGCGCATGTCGAAATGGTAGGCCTCGACCTTGATCTGGGCCCCCTCGATGGACTTGCTCACCATCTTGTGTTCCAGGGGCGTCTCCTCGTCGATGCCGGCCCAGTCCATGATGGTCTTGATTCGGTCGCCACCGAAGCGGCGCATGAGGTCGTCGTCGAGGGCGACGTAGAAGCTTGAGCTGCCGGGGTCTCCCTGACGGCCGGACCTGCCCCTGAGCTGGTTGTCTATCCGCCGGGCGTCGTGGCGCTCCGTTCCGACGATATGCAACCCTCCCAACCGGACGACCTTGTCGTGCAGCTCCTGCCACTGGCCCCGGGTGGTGGAGTCTTCCGGTTTGCCACCCAACACGATGTCCGTCCCTCGCCCAGCCATGCTGGTGGATACGGTGACCGCGCCGGGCCGTCCGGCGTCCGCCACGATGACCGCCTCGCGCTCATGCTGCTTCGCGTTGAGCACCTCGTGAGGAACCCCCCTGCGCTTGAGCATCTCGCTGAGAGCCTCGGACTTGTCGATGTCGGTGGTGCCCACGAGGACCGGCTGGCCGGCCTGGTGGCGCTCCTCGATCTCCTTGACGACGGCGTTGTACTTGGCCTTCTGGTCCCGGTAGATCAGGTCCGTGTAGTTCTCCCGTATCATCGGCTTGTTGGTGGGGACCTCCACCACCTCCAGCTTGTAGATCTTCCAGAACTCCTCGGCCTCGGTGACCGCCGTGCCCGTCATGCCCGCCAGCTTCTCGTACATTCGAAAGTAGTTCTGGAGGGTGATGGTGGCGTAGGTAACGCTCTCGCGCTGGACATCGACTCCCTCTTTGGCCTCTATGGCCTGGTGGAGCCCGTCCGAGTAGCGGCGCCCGTGCATGAGACGGCCGGTGAACTCATCCACTATGACGACCTCGTCGTCCTTGACGACGTATTCGCGGTCTCTCTGGAAGATGGCGTGGGCTCTCAGGGCGTTCTCGACGAAGTGCACGATGTCGAAGTTATCCGGTCCGTACAGGTTCTTGACGCCGAGCGTCCTCTCCAGCCTGGCAATGCCCTCAACGGTCAATGAGACGGCCCGGTGTTTCTCGTCTACGGTGAAGTCATCTCCCAGAATGAGGTCCGGTACGACCTTGGCGTAGCGATAGTACTCCTTGGGCGACTGCTCGGCCGGCCCACTAATGATAAGGGGCGTCCTCGCCTCGTCTATGAGGATGTTGTCAACCTCGTCGACGATGGCGTAGTGCCGCTCACGCTGAACCCGTTGGGTCAGCTCGACGACCATGTTGTCCCGCAGGTAGTCGAAGCCAAACTCGTTGTTCGTGCCGTAGGTGATGTCTGCGGCGTAGGCGTCTCTGCGAGGCACATCCCTAAGACGCTCCATGCCGCGCCCGCCCTCCGCCGAAGGATCGTATATGTGTGCGGCATCGTGCTGGAGCACACCGGTGGACAGGCCCAGGAGGTCGAATATGGCCCCCATCCACTGCGCGTCGCGGCGGGCCAGATAGTCAGTGACGGTG